>CANBDB010000122.1 GCA_947367285.1 uncultured Clostridia bacterium
CCCCCCCCCCCCCCCCCCCCCCCCCCCCCCCCCGTTTTTACTGAGACGGCGACCACCGAGATCTACACCTATTAAGTCGTCGGCAGCGTCAGATGTGTATAAGAGACAGGCATGCATCGGGTCCAAGTACATAGTTTCAGAAAAAGGCAACGTTACATCCAATGACATACGCACTTCGGTATCAGACTTATAAAGTACCAAATCTAATCCATTTTCTAACGGAAGAAGATTTAACAATTCCTCTACTACCAACTGTACAAAATGGAAAGCCTGACTACCTAATCCAAAACGGTTACAATAACACTCAATACGAGCATTTAACTCAGGACGATCAAATAGTTCATGTTCAATTCGATATATCATGTTCTTCTGATAACTCAAGAAACTACGAGTAGCAACTTGCTTAGGAAGATTAAGTAAATCAGCAGGTGTACCCTCTTCACAAATTCTTCCATCATGCATAAAAATTACTTTATCAGCAACTTGCCGTCATACATTCCGTCGGGCTCGAGAACTATCAAATCATTCAGATTCAAATAGTCGCGATAGTCCTCCTGCGACTTGTCAACCTTGGCTGCAATATAGTACCCGTCGCTCTCTCCGATAATATTGATTTTTTTGAACGTGATTACGCTTGCATTAACAATATATACGCCAACCGTTTCCTCTCCGCTCTCCTTGTCCTTGACGGTAACGAGTGCTTCCTTGGGAATTCGGTAACCCTCTATAGACGAAATATCGAGTTTAAAGCTTTGATATCTGGAGTATTCAAATCCATCGGGTCTTGTGGAGCAGGAAAATACCAGCAAGGTATATCCATCCTTGCTCTCCCCCACCCTCTCAAGAGTGAGCTCAATATTTCTCTCTCTAAAGTCAAAAAGTGTGGCGGAATACGTCATTCCCTCGCTGAGTAATGCCGCTGTTGCGTCATCACAAAGGGTGGCAATTTTCCATTCGTGACCGTATACAAATTTACATTTGTATTCACTTGATTTGATGGGCTCTTTTTTTACTTTATCAAGTATATTTTTCAGGCCATTCGCATCAATGGACGCGAGCGCGTCCATTGTAAGCTCGTTTTCGTAACCGTCGCATGAATGATAAAAATATCCACTCTTATCCGAAAAAATATACTCCCTCTCGCCCTCAAACGAGGCATAGAGTGTGTCAAGCTCGGACTCAATAGCCGCTATTTCGTCATCATAATTTTCTACACTTCCGTCATATATTCTCATTTTGTTGAGCGCTACGAGAAGTGCCTTATCAATTCTATCTGCCCTATATGTATCACCGTTTGCGAGTGCCAACATCTTCGAGGTATATAGGCTATCAATCTCCGCATTTAATTTGTCGATATCCGGAACCGAAATAATACCCTTAACATTACTTTGCTTAAGAATTTCAAGCTCCTCCTCAAGACCTGCAATGCGCGCATTAAGCGACTCATTTCCCGATTTTGAATATACCGCCGCAACTGCGGAATCCACCGACGCAAGCTCTCCATTTGCAAGATACGGACGTAAATCCCCTTGATTTTGGGTTTTTACAGTTTTCTCATCCCTAAATATTACACCCTCAAGCACTATTGAATTGCTTTGCGTAACAATTCCTGCAGCAGTGGTGGGAACACTCTCGGCAAGACCGTATGCAACGTGATATACGGTGTAAATTATAAGAATGACTATACAAACCGTAAGAGCGAGCCACGCACGGCTGTATTTTCTTTTTTTAATTTTGCCCTCGTGCTTCTCCATACGGCTCTCCTTCCCATCAAAAATGTTCTTTTACTATCTTTTCCGCCTCGTCGGCAAGCTCGTTAAGCGTTTTTCCGTCCGCCTCGAGCCATATAACGTTACCGTGGGAATTGAACCACGTCAACTGCCTTTTTGCGTATCGGCGAGTGGCACATTTAAGATCTTCCACGGCTTCAATCAAAGTTTTCTCGCCTCTAAAATACGACAAAAGCTCCTTGTATCCGATCGCTTGAGCGGCGGTGGCATTTTTCTCAAAAACCCCGGCATCCATAAGGCACTTGGTCTCCTCGAGAAGTCCTGCCTCAAGCATTTTATCAACTCGTAGATTTATCCTGTTGTACAAGATCTCTCGATCGGTATATTTGATACCGATTTGAATAGCCTCGTACTTGCTCTCAAAGCTCTTGCTCTCCCTGTCAAGCTCGCTCTTGCGCCTGCCCGAGGTTTTGTAAATCTCGAGCGCTCTTATAACACGTTTGACATTGTTTGGATGAATTTCATCAGCGCTCTCGGGATCTATCTCGCGGAGTTTTTCGTGGAGTGCTTCATTTCCGTTTTCACGCGCGAAATTCTCCATTTCCCGCCTGAAGGTATCGTCAATTTCAGTTGCTTCAAAATCCGCTCCCGATAAAAATCGATCAAGATAAAGCCCCGTTCCACCACAAAATACCGGCAAATTTCCGCGTGTTGCTATATCGTCAACAGTTCTCTCGGCAAGCGGAATATAATCAGCACAGGAAAAGCTCTCAAAAGGATCGGCAAAATCAAATAGATGATGAGTTGCCTCGCTTAACTCGTCCGCGTCGGGCTTTGCAGTTCCAATATTCATTTGCTTGTAGATTTGCATTGAATCGCAACAAATTATCTCTCCGTCAAAGCGCTTTGCAAGCTCAATGGCAAGCGCACTTTTTCCGCTGGCGGTAGGGCCGACAACGGCTAAAATCCTCGTCTTCATTTGCTTCTCCTTTCAAGATAAATTAACTAATATATTATATCATACATTTGATAAAAATTCAAGCGGTTGCCAAAAATATTGACAACCGCTTTTTATTATTTATTCTTAAGAAGATCACGAATCTCCTTGAGCAAATCCTCACTCGTGGGATTAGCCGCCCTCTCGGCTGCCGCTGCAGCTTCAGCTTCGGCACGGGCTGTCTCCTCTTGTTCCTTGGCAAGTCTTTCCTTTTCTGCAAAGTAAGCCTTTGCAGCCTCAAAATTTTTGGGATTGATGCCATTGGCTTTAAGCTCTTTTCTTTCCGCTTTTGTAAAGGTATTCTTGTCTACAACGGAAACTATTCCCTCATTGAGATCTCTGAGATTGTTGATCATACGAACTATTGTAAAGAGTACAAACGCGATAACAAGGAAGTTGATTATCGCATTGATGAGCGCACCCCAGTCAATGTAGATGGACTCCGCAAGGTCAACAACCTGCGCTCCGCTTTCGTCAGTCTTGTATACGGTTTGAAGGAAGGTATAAACCTCACTGAGACTATCCTTTCCCAAAATGAGTGTAAGTATCCAGTTGATTATGGGTCTCAAAATATTGTTACTCACTGAATTTACAACCGCCGTAAAAGCGCCGCCGACGATAACACCGACAGCCATATCAATTACGTTGCCGCGCATTATGAATTTTTTAAAATCCTCAAAAAAAGTGCTTTTTTTAACCATAATTTTCTCCTTATTTCAGGTCTATTCTATTTCTTATTTCACCCCTAAAAAAGGCAATAATATTCTTTTTCACCTCGTCGCAAAGACGAACGCGCGCTTCATACGAGCCCCACGCCATATGTGGTGTAAGAATTACGTTGTCCATATTCTTAATTTCAAAATAGGGGTGCTCCGTGCCAAAGGGCTCGGTGGAATACACGTCGCAACCGAATCCCGAAATCTTGCCACTCTTTACCGCCGCAGCAACCGCAATCTCGTCAGTAACAGCCCCTCGTGCAACGTTAACAAGAATCACACCGTCCTTCATAAGAGCTATTCTATCCCCGTCAATAAGTCCGCGAGTTCCTTCATTAAGAGGTGTGTGAAGAGTAATAATATCGCTCTTGCGACAAAGGGTGTCAATGTCAACACATTCAAAATCAGAAGTCGCCTCCCTCTTATTTACAAGGATTTTGCAACCCAATGCGTCGGCAATTTTTGCTACTCGTCTACCGATATTTCCGCATCCGACAATACCCCAAGTGAGTCCGTCAATCTCGTGATAGGTGGGCGAAAGAATATTGGCAACACCGCCCCTCGAATAACTTTCGTCGCAAACACTTCTGCGATATTCGGTTTGCTTATTTATCAGGGATAGCACCATTCCTGCGGTGAGCTGAGCAACGTTATTTGTGGAATAACCCACCACGTTGCAAACACCTATACCACGGCTTTTTGCATACTCCACGTCGATATTGTCAAAGCCCGTTGCGGTTACGCAAATGAGCTTGAGATTTTGCGCACCTCTCAAATTATTTTCATTCAATTTGCACTTGTTGGTTATAACCACGTCGCAATTTAAAACGCGGTCAAATATCTCCTCGTTTGTACTTGTTTTGTATATTTCAACCTCTCCGAGCTCCGAGAAAGCTCCGAGATCAATGTCCGCACCGAGCGCGGAGGCGTCAAGAAAAACTATCTTCATAAATTCTCCAAAATACAAATATTTTCTACATTTTAGCATAAAAAAAGCACAATTACAATAGAATTGTGCTTTTTGGTCATATTTTTTATTTTCTCTTTAATTTACCAACAACTCGTCCAACGCAGCTCACGTTTTCAAAATCCTTGAGCAAAATGTCACCGTAAATCTTGTTCATCGAGATGAGTCGGTCGCCGCCGTAGATCTTGAAATATCCGTTGCCGTCGAGAATGAAGATACCAAGCTCGCCAACCTCAACGTAGTCGGAATTGGAA
>CANBDB010000123.1 GCA_947367285.1 uncultured Clostridia bacterium
ATAATATCATATAAATTAAATTTTTTCAATAGTTATTTTATTGACATTTGTGCGTCTTTATAGTATTATTAAGATGTAAAAATATGTTCACTAAAGGTTGGTGAAAAAATGAAAATCAATAAGGACCTAAAGGGCTGGCTCTATTTACTTCCTGCGTTCCTATTCGTAGGAGTGTTTATGCTATATCCTCTAATCGACGTCTTTATCTACTCTCTTGAAGAAGGATACAATTTTGCCTCGGGCGAATTTTGGGGAATAGGACTTTACAACTATGAGTACGTTCTCCACGATCCATACTTTATGCAGGCGCTCAAAAACACATTTATACTTGTGGCAATCACCGTTCCCGCGTCCACCGTGCTCGCGCTTGTAATCTCGATTGGGCTCTCCTCTATCAAGTGGCTCAAGAAGGCATATCAAACGATATTCTTTCTTCCCTACGTAACAAATACACTGGCGGTCGGTCTTGTATTTATGATACTTTTTAAGAAAACTCCCTATACCGACGGTCTTATAAACTTTTTCATAACGTCCCTCGGCGGCACCGCAGTAGATTTTATCGACGGTCCGTATTGGGCAAAGATGCTTGTACTTTGCATATACACGATTTGGGTGGTTTTGCCCTTCAAAATTCTCGTTTTGACCTCGGCGCTTGCCAGTGTTAATAAGACCTACTATCAGGCAGCGGCAATCGACGGAACACCGCAAAATCGCATCTTCTGGAAGATCACACTTCCTATGATTTCTCCCACCATTTCCTATCTCGTTATCACGGGCTTTATTGGTGCATTCAAAGCATATAGCGATGCGGTAGCGCTCTTTGGCGAAAACCTCAACACCGCGGAGATGAACACCATTGTCGGCTATGTTTACGATATGCTCTACGGAGAGGGCGGCGGTTATCCGTCATTCGCATCCGCAGCGGCAATAATTCTCTTCTGCATCGTGCTCACCATCACTTGCATCAACCTTATCGTCAGCAAGAAGCACGTAACGTACGGAAAGTGAGGTGCAGCATGAACGAATTAAAACAAATTAAGACAAAGCATAGAATCGGAAGCATTATCAAAAAATCGCTCACTTATATCGGACTTACCGTTTGGGCAATAGCGGTACTCTTTCCGTTCTATTGGATGCTTCAAAACTCATTCAAGAGCTTTTCCGAGTACAACTCCGAGAGCATTCCCAAATTTTTGCCTGCCGTTTTCACTCTCGAAAACTATATAACCGCATTCACGGCAGTTCCCCTCGGCAAATATTTGCTCAATACGCTCATATTTACCGTTTCCACTACAGTAATTATGCTCGTAGTCATCACACTCGCGGCATTTGCCTTTGCGCGACTTGATTTTAAGGGAAAGAACCTCGCGTTCACACTACTCCTCGCGCTTATGATGATTCCCAATGAGCTTGTTATTATCACAAACTTCGCAACCATCACCGAGCTTGACCTGAGAAACACCTTTTGGGGCTTGATTTTGCCGTCGGTAACGTCAATTTTTTACCTTTATTTATTAAAGGAAAATTTCGCACAAATTCCCGACGAGTTATATCTCGCCGCGCAGGTCGACGGTTCGGGCGACTTTGGCTACCTTATGAAGATAATGGTCCCCATTTCAAGTCCCACGATCGTAACCGTTTTAATACTAAAAGTAATCGAGTGCTGGAACTCTTACGTTTGGCCGCGACTCATTACCGACGACGAGGCGTACTTCCTCGTTTCCAACGGTATTCAAACCATCAGAGAAAGCGGATTCGGGCGCGAAAACGTACCCGCCATGATGGCTGCCGTAGTTGTAATTTCAGTTCCGCTCATTGTTCTCTTCCTTGTTTTCAAGGATAGAATTATGGAGGGCGTTTCGAGAGGAGGTACAAAGGGATGATTATTAAAAGAATAGCATCATTTTTACTCCTCGCTACAATGCTCCTTCCTTTAATTGCCTTTGTGGGTTGCCACGGGCAAAAGATTCTTCCCGAATTTTCCGTTCCCGAAGAATTTGACACCTCAAAGCAGTATGAAATAGTATTTTGGTCAAAAAACGAGAGCAACCCCACGCAAAACGCGATATACGATAAGGCAATAGCGGATTTTGAAGCGCTGTATCCCAATATCAAGGTAGTCAAAAAGGTCTATACGGACTATAAGGACATATTCAACGACGTTATCACAAATCTTCCTCAACGCACCACTCCTAACGTGTGCATCACCTATCCCGACCATATAGCAACATATATGCAGGGCGAAAACGTGATTCTCCCGCTTGATGAGTTGATGGCAGATTCTAAATTCGGTCTTGGCGGCTCGGAAATCAAATTTGATTCCGTAGGTGCCGACGAGATTATTCCCGAATTTTTGAATGAGGGTAAAATTGGAGGCGTACAATACGCCCTTCCCTATATGCGCTCAACCGAAGCTTGCTATATAAATGAGGATTTAGTCGAAAAGCTTGGCTTTACCCTTCCTGAAATACTCACCTGGGACTTCATTTTTGAGGTCAGTGAATATGCAATGTCGCTCGGCAAGGACGAGAACGGTAAATATATAGCAAACGGCAAGGAGGTTCTCATTCCCTTCATTTATAAATCCACGGATAATATGATGATATCAATGCTCGAGCAGCTTGGCGCACCTTATTCAAACGATCAGGGAGAGATGCTTCTCTTTAACGATACCACAAAGGACGTATTGACCGAGATCGGCTCGCACATCAGCACGGGAGCGTTTTCTACCTTTGCAAAGGTAAGCTATCCCGCCGATATGTTAAATATGGGTCAGTGCATCTTTGCAATAGATTCCACCGCAGGCGCGACCTGGATGGGCTACGATTCCCCCCTCAATGATGTAAAGGATAGCTCCGTTCCCTATGAAATAGCAGTAAGGGCAATTCCGCAATATGACA
The DNA here is from genome assembly GCA_947367285.1 of uncultured Clostridia bacterium. Lineage (GTDB taxonomy): Bacteria > Bacillota > Clostridia > Oscillospirales > CAG-272 > RGIG4608. The sequence goes on from CANBDB010000123.1 coordinate 2,901, forward strand.
CCCAAAATCCAAAAATGATATCCCAAGGCCCTTCTCTTTGTATTTTCAACAAGGAGGATAGCGGTGAGGTGCTTGCATCATGGCTTTTCGCTCAGTTTTTGTTAACAAACGAGGTGCAAATCGCGTATTCACAAACCGAGGGATATATACCCGTAACGAGCAAGGCGCATAATTCTACGGAATATCAGGATTATCTCAGCCGCGCCGGTGAGGATAATGAACTCTACTATGATGTTAAGATTGATGCCGCAAAGCTGATGCTTAACAACATTGAGAATACCTTTACTACCTCAGTTTTCAACGGTTCATCCGCCCTGCGCAATGTTGCGGGTGAGCTTATTGAGGAAACCCGAAAGGCGATAGAGAGGAAGCAAACCGTTAATGACGCATTCTTTGAAAGAACCTTTAATAAAATGGTGTCTCTTTACAAGCTGGATCAGTTCTCCGACGACGGACTCTCAAAGCAATCTCTGGGTGAATTGCCCACGGAAAGTAAAATGCTCCTCGGCACTCTCGGAGTAGTGTGGCTCGGCCTTGGCGCTTACTATGTGCTCCACGCAATAAAAAGCAGAAAAAAAAGAATAAATTATTGACATTTCAATAAAAATGTGTATAATAAAACTGTAAATATTCATTTTGCAAAAGGAGAAATAAAAATGAAAAAGATTATTTGTTTAGCATTGGTTCTCATTATGACACTTTCTTTTGTTGCTTGTGAAAAAGAAGACATCAACAAAAAGAGCGAGGGTGTTATGACTTGGCAAGAATATAATGCAGCAGCTCTCAATGATGAAGTTACCATCGAAGCATACGTTCAGGGTAAGCAGGGCTGGTGGTCCGATAACGGCGTTGGCAAGGCTACTATCTACCTTCAGGACGGCGTTGGCGGTTACTTGCTTTACGATCTTCACTGCTCAGAGGAAGAGTACGGTAAGCTTGTAGAAGGCACAAAGGTTCGCGTAACAGGCTACAAGGTAGCTTATAAGGGCGAGTATGAGATCATCGATGCTACGTTCGAGATTCTCGAAGGCAGCTACGTTGCTCCTGCAACAGATATCACATCCAAGCTCGGCACAGCTGATATTCTTAATTGCCAGAACATGAAGGTTGCATTCAAGGGTCTTACAGTAGTAGGCATCGAATACCAGGGCGGCGCTCGTGGTAAGGATATCTACGTTACATTCAGCTACAACGGTGCAAACTATGACTTCTGCGTAGAAAGCTACCTCACAGGTGCTGATTCCGACCTTTATAAGGCAGTTGAAGCTCTTAAGGCAGGCGACGTTGTTGACGTAGAGGGCTTTGCTTATTGGTATGATTCTGCATATGACGCAGAAACAAACGTTGTAAATCCCAACGCAATCAACACTCACATCACAGGTATTACTGTAAAATAATCAATCAATTAAAAAGCACCTCAAACGAGGTGCTTTTCTTTTTCAAAAAAACATTTGACATACACTCAAAAGTGTGTTATAATCCCTATCAGTATGCTACCGAAAGGAGTTAAGCTATGATTTTAACAATTGATATCGGAAATACAAGCATTACGCTTGGCGGCTTTGAGACCGACGAGCCCAGCTTCGTTGCGCGCCTTGCGACCGATCCCACAAAAACCGAGGACGAATACGCAAGCAAGATAGTAAACATTTTGAACCTTCACGGTGTGACTAAGGAAAACGTAAGCGGTGCGATAAGTTCAAGCGTAGTTCCACCCCTCAATTCAATACTGACAAATGCCATTAAACTCGTCTACGG
>CANBDB010000124.1 GCA_947367285.1 uncultured Clostridia bacterium
CCTAGATTGAAAATGAGTTGGCAATTACTTATCAAGCAAATAGAAAAAGCGACAGGAGCTTTGATTAGGAAAAATTTAAGAAGAGCAATATGGGGACTTATATTCGTTGCAGCTGCAGTTGTTATCGCGCTCAACTCATTTGATATTATTGATTTTAATATCTTTTTTGAGGGTTGGTGGACACTTTTTATTATAGTGCCTTCCTTTGCAGGTCTTATTACGGATAGAGACAAGAGTGGTTCCATCTTTGGTTTATGCCTTGGAATCTTCCTCTTTCTTTGTGCGCGAGACATTCTTGACTTTGATATGATATGGAAGCTCATTCTTCCTGCAATAATTGCGTATATCGGCTTAAAGATGATCTTTTCTTCATTTAGAAAAAACAAAGCCGAGAAGATAATTAATAAAATTAAGATTGAGGGACGTGATCTTCAAAACGGAACTGCGGTATTTTGCGGTACGGAGCTTGATTTTGACAATGCGGTATTTGACGGAGCGGATCTTAGTGCTGTTTTCGGCGGAGTTGATTGCGATATCCGTCATTCAATCATCGACCGCGACTGCGTTATTAAGGTGTGCGCAGTATTTGGCGGTATTGATATAAAGGTGCCTGATAATGTCAAGGTGGTTACCAATACAACGTCCGTTTTTGGCGGCATTGACGTTCATAAGAGCAATCCCAACGGTATTCATACACTCTATATTGAAGGTATATGCATATTTGGAGGAGTTGATGTTAAATGACGGAATTGCAAAGAGTAATTAAGTATCTTGCAATAGCATTTGCGATAGTGCTTGCAGTGTCTATTGTATTTGGAATGATAGGAGCTATAGGTATGATTTTTGGATTAGGAAGAGATGATATGCTTCTGGAAGAAAGCGTAAATATCAATATTTCTCAGAGCATAACTGCTCTTAATATCGATGTAGAAGCGGCTGAGCTCAGTATAGTTGAGGGCGATAGCTTTTCACTTTCATCAAATATAAAGGATCTCCGTGTTAATGAGGAAAACGGGGAGCTTTCCATAGTGCATAAGCACAAAAACGGAATAAAGATTGGAATTCACGCTTCCAAGGCAGGAGAAATAGTTCTCACCGTTCCAAGCGGCGTAAGCTTCGATAAGGTAGAGATAGATGCGGGAGCAGGGGATATAAATATCTCTTCGCTCGTAGCGAATACTGTATCATTTGATTTTGGAGCAGGAAAAGTGAGTATCAATCACATTGAAGTAACTGACTGGGCAGATATAGATACGGGTGCAGGAATGCTCGCGATAGGTGACGGCTCTATAAAAAATCTCGATCTTGACCTTGGCGTTGGCAAAACAGTCCTCAAAGCTTCTCTCGTGGGCAGATCCGATATCGATTGCGGTGTAGGCGCTACGGAGTTAAAGCTTCTCGGTAATAGAGAGGATTACACTCTTATTGTAAATTCCGGTATAGGAAGCATATCAATTGACGGCGATTACGCAAATGGAAATAGTACCTTTGGTAATGGAGCTAACGTTGTGAATATTGACGGCGGAGTGGGTTCTATTGATATCACGTTTGAAAATGATTAATATCAATTACGAGCTTCGAAGAAGCAAACGCAGGACAATATCCGTTGAAATAAGCAGGGAAGCTAAAATAATTATCCGAGCCCCTCTCAAAATGAGTGTTCGGGATATTGAAGCATTTCTTGATTCAAAGAGTGAGTGGATAAGCGCGCATCTTGAAAAAGCTCGCCAAAGAATTTCGGATTTACCACCTAAACTTACTACGGATGAGATTTCCGAGCTCAAAAAAAGAGCAAAAAAAGAAATCCCCACCCGCGTGGATTTTTATGCCAAGCAAATGGGTGTTGAATATGGAAGAATTGCTTTTCGTACTCAAAAGACGAGATTTGGAAGTTGTTCTACCAAAGATAACCTCAATTTCAATATTGCTATAATGCTTATGCCAAGTGAGATTATTGACTATGTAATCGTTCATGAGCTTGCGCATCTAAAGCAAATGAATCACTCTAAGGCATTTTGGTATGAGGTTGAGAGGGTACTACCCGATTATAAGCAAAGACGTGATTGGCTAAAAGCCAACGGAATTAATTACATACAAAGAATATAAAGACAAGGGAGTTCTTGCGAACTCCCTTGTTTAGTTTTTATTGAAACATGTAAGTAATGAGAACTGTGTTGCCGTTTTCACTAGTATAGTTGATTGCAATACTGTTAATTGCTGTTTGATTGTAGTAAACGGTCAATTTAATGTCAGTTCCATCAAGGTCCTTGCCGAAAAATGCTTTTGCATCGGTAATGTCCGCTGTAAGAGAATTACCCATAACCTTACCGTTAGCAAGCGCGGTGGAGGAGAAATTGAATTCGGGAAGGAGACGGAGAGCTTCAAACTCCTCAACGGAGATTGTTGATTCAACAATTTCGAAATACTTATCGGGAATATCATATCCGTCACCGTTGGGGGTAAATCCGTTGAGGGTATAGGATTGATGCTGATAGTGATGTTCGGTGTATCTGTAGTAGTATCCCTCTTCTGCAATATGAGAGTCGGGGGATGTTACTCTTGTAGAAACCGTAATAGGATTGGGTAGATTTGCTGCAAGCTCATTAAGAGCCTTGTATTCTTCTTCAACCGATTCGCCAAAGCAGGAGGAAAGGGAAAGAACTAAAATGAGAATTAAGCTAAGTGCAAGTATTGATCTTTTCATATTAACCTCCATATTAGAAAAATTTCTTGCCGAAAAGGCCAAAGTAAGCGAGTGAAAGAGAAGAAAGTGTAAGTGCAACTGCACCTAAGATTTTTGTCTGTACATTTTCAATATCTTCGTTTACACCGTTAACGGTATCGTTGTAATCCTCAATTACTGTTGTAAGAGTAGCGTATTGAGAGGATACGGAAGATTTCTCACTCTCGGAGAGATTAGAGTATGCATTAAGCGCTTCGCAAATCTTATCAAAGAGAGCCTCACCCTTAAGACCGTTAAGTTCAGCAACAACAGTCTTAAATTCCTTTACTGCGCTGCTGTCATCGGAGCTTCCGCCTTGGTTGCCGCCCTGACCGGGATCAACTGTTGTTCCGTCAGCAAGATAAATTGTAATGGAATCCCAGTACATTGAGTAACCGAGATCGTGCTCAAACTTGAAGTATGTGTATGTCTGTGCATCGGGTGTAATTGTGTATGTTTTTACACCTTCTGTTGTAGAAAGCTTAACTGTGGATGTGTAGTTGTCCACACCGTTACCGAAGGAGAAAATCTCGCAATCGGGATTGCTATGTGTTATATCCTTAGTGGATGAGTAAACCATCTCAATCTTAACAATGGGAGAAGAGAATGCTGTTGTGTTCCAAAGAGAAGATGTATTTCCATTCTTGTCTCTTACCTGGATACCGTCGCCGTAGTTACCGAGCTGAATCCACTCGAATCCAACGCCGCCAACTGTAGCAGTTGCGGATGTGTAGTTTTGAGAAGTAAGACCAAGAGAATTAACTGTCAATTCAACCTTAGATGATGTGTTGGGAGTTGTAGAACCGCTATTGCCGCCCTGGTTGCCGCCCGGATTATCGTTACCAGTGTTGCCGCTACCTGTATTACCGCTGCCGGTATTGTCATCGCTACCTGTGTTGCCACCTGTAGAACCACCGTTACCGCCACCGAGAACGCCGTCGCTAGCCTCACCGGAGGGAGTTACCATATCGTCGGGAACTTCTTCACTAAAGAGAAGCCAAGCCAATTCGGGATAGTCAACGAAAACGTTTCTTGTACCTGTAATTGCCTGTACGGAGTCATTTCTACCCATTTCCCATGTGTCAACGGGGTCTTCTTCCATCCAAAGAAGAAGTACGGGAAGGCTTTCCATTACACCGCCGGAACCCCACATTCTGGATGTGTTGCCCCAACGAACGTAAACGTAAAGGCAAATTCTTGCAACGTCACCGCGAAGGTCATGCTTACCACCTGACTCGCTGTTGGGGTTGTAGTAGCTACTGCTTTTACCGTAAGCTGTATTTCCTCTGGAGGAGTTTTCGCTGGTAGAAGTGGGACGGAGCATCATAATGTCGTTTTCAGCATCACCGTCACCCTTACTGTTGGGCCAAGTATGCTCTCTGTTCCATGTACCATCCCAATCAGGACCAATAGACTTTCCTGAATAGAAGGAAGAAATCTTATTACTCTCACCTGTGCAGTCAGTATACCTATAGAGATTTTTTGTTTCAGCATAAGAGGTTGTATGTGTCTGCGCGTTCTTCATAATGCTTTGAAGCTTTTTATACAAAGCGCTAGAGGGAGCTGAGGACTGTGTACCGCCCGCAAGAGCTTCGAGATCGTCGAAGTCTACGTTTGCATCCTCGTAAAAGTCTACAGCGTAAGTTGTAAGGAATGTAGCCTCTTCTTCTCGGATACCCCAGTTGTAGATGTATTTACCACTTGTTTTGTACTGAACGTCACTGGCTTCATCGTATCGGGGAGCCGCCTCGAGGACACTTGTGTCAACATCAATTGAGGGAACAACCGCAAATACGGTAACCAGTGAAGATTGCACGAGCATCATAAGCACGAGCAACAAGGTTAATAATTTTGTTGTGGATTTCATAGTGTTTCTCCTATTACACATATTTTGACATAGTAATTATACCACATCAA
>CANBDB010000125.1 GCA_947367285.1 uncultured Clostridia bacterium
TTTGAAAAGCCGCCCCCTGCACCCCCGAAAAACTTTTAAAGTATTTTATCACTAAATTTCGCGCAAATTGTTCCGCGAGCGGAACGTAACGATTTTCTTTGCATTTTAACAGGCGCAAAGAAAATCTATAATTTGCTAATGTGAATTATAGCCGTTTGCTTTGTTTATGGCTATAGATAGTATAGCAAATTACAGTTTTTCGACAAGGGAGAAGAACGTTATGTGTTGTGTTAACAACACAATTTGCGCGGAATTTATTTGCGAAGCACGGAAAAAAGTTTTTGCGCCACTTTTTTCAAAAAGCGGCAATCCACAGCAATCTAACTGTCCTAAAAACCAAAATTTGTACATTTTAACAACAAAAAAGTACATACTTTGTGTTAAAGTATGTACCGAAACGCACTGTAATTATAGCAAATTAACAAGGGAAAGTCAATCATTTAGTCCTTGAAATCCTTAAAAATATATAAAAAATCAGATTTGAGTTCATCCTATAACACATAGTATGAACCGTGCAAAGAAAATATGGAATAACGTTTTGGGAGGTACAAAATGACGTTGAACAAAAAATTAACCGTTGCGATATTCGTTGTACTCGTATTGATAGCTATACTTTTATCCTCGCTCGTTTTGAGCAAGTTTATAGGCTCTCCGATAGTGCCGAGCGGATCGGGCTCGTCGAGCTCAACCACCACTACGTCCAAAAATCAAGGCACGAGCACAACAACAACAACAACAACTACAACCACCACAACCACTACCACTACCACCACTACGGGCGGTTCGGGCAATCAAAATCCGCCCGAGGACGAGGTTTGGGTATACGATATTTTCCTTTATGATGTTGACCCCGACAACGACGGCTACAGAATTCTCGGTCTTGACCCTGATTTTCTCGCTTATCAAAGTGTGCCGCGTGAAATCGTTGTTCCCCAAACAATCAACGGAAAGCAGGTAACAGCCATTGGAAACAGCGCGTTCAGTGTTGATACGGACAAAATTGTTCTCCCCGAGGGTCTTATCGACATTTATCAGAAGGCGTTTTATCAGTGCAGGGCAACCGAGATTAATATTCCGAGCGCCGTTAGATACATAGGCAGCGCGGCATTCCAAAAGTGTTATTTTCTGACGGGTATTACCATTCCCGAGGGAGTGGACATTATTCGCGACAACACCTTCCGCGAATGTACGTATATTGAAAGCATTACGCTCCCGAGCACTCTCGTTTATATTGGAAACTACGCATTTTCACAGTGTCAGACCCTTACAAGTCTTACCGTTCCAAGGGATTGCGAGGTGGAGAGCACCGCGTTTAATTACTCTAATATTGAAGTGGAATACAAATAAAATGGAAAAATTTTTACGAAATGAGATGCTTTTTGGAAAAGAAGCACTTGAAAAATTGAAAAACGCGCGCGTTGCCGTGTTTGGAATAGGTGGCGTTGGTGGCTATGCACTCGAGGCGCTCGTGAGAGCCGGGGTGGGAGAAATCGACATTATCGACTCCGACCGCGTTGCCGTATCGAACATCAACCGTCAAATTCTTGCAACCACGGAAACAGTGGGCGAAAAGAAGGTTGACGTGGCTGAAAAACGCGCCAAGGCGATAAATCCCGACGTTAAAATAAACAAATTTGACGTTTTTTATCTCCCCGAGACCGCGCATCTCTTTGATTTTACGAAATACGATTACGTGATTGACGCAATCGACACCGTTTCGGGCAAAATGGAGCTAATCCGTCGCGCAAACGCGTGCGGAACACCCATAATTTGCTCAATGGGAACGGGAAATAAGCTCGATCCGACCGCCTTTGAGGTTGCGGATATCCACAAGACGAGTGTTTGTCCGCTTGCGAAGGTCATTAGACAAAATTGCAAGCGAGAGGGAATTAAACACCTTAAAGTTGTTTACTCAAAGGAAATTCCCGCCACTCTCCACGAGGTTGAAAATGCCGAGCAAAAGGGAACTGCGGGCAGAGTTTCACCTGCTTCCTGCTCCTTTGTGCCCCCTGTCGCAGGATTTATCCTTGCGGGCGAGGTAATTAAAGACCTACTTTTTTTAAAAAAGTAGGCAGTTACTTTTTTGAAAAAAAGTAACCAAAAAGCTTTTATAGAGCTTCGCTGTGCTCGCAATATAGTTTGATATGGTTTTATAGTCAAACCACGAACAAGGTATATTATATCGTAGGGAGCGACGTCCTCGACGCCCCGCAACGAACAGGCAAAAGCTTTTATAGAGCTTCGCTGTGCTCACAATATAGTTTGATGAAATTTTATAGTTAAACCACGAGCGAGAAAAATTGAAAAATCCTCTTTCAAAGGAGATTAATGTATGAAAAAAGATAATCAAACGAGCAAGAAAAGCACGATAATTCTTGCTGTTATACTTATACTTGCCCTTGCTGTACTTGTCGGGCTCGTAGTGGTAATCTTGACACCGCGCGAGTGTACGCATTTTTCGTGCGACAAGACCGAGTTTGCGCCGACCTGCGACGAAAAGGGCTACACTCTCTACGAGTGTAAAAAATGCGACTATAAATTTGAGGCGGATTTCGTTGCTCCTCTCGGGCACGAATTTACCGACGAGATAATCGCTCCCACCTGTGAGGGTGAGGGTTACACACTCCACACCTGTGCCACTTGCGGTGATGAATACAAGGACGATTTTGTCGCGCCCGTCGGACACGATGAAATTGTTAGTGTTATCGCTCCCGAGTGTAACACGCGCGGATACTCGCTTCACGAATGTGTTGCCGAGGGTTGCGATTATTACTACATAACCGACTACACGAACCCCTTGGGACACGATAGGGAATCCACCGTTATTGCCCCCACCTGCGACACCGAGGGCTACACACTCTATGAATGCAAAATTTGTTCTTACAGCTACAAGAGCAACTACGTAAAGCCCACGGGACACAAGTACACAAAGACCTACGTCCGCCCCAATATTGAACAGACCGGTTACACAATTTATAAATGTGAAACCTGCGGAAGCGAGCACATTGGCGACTACGTTTTCTACTCCGATATTTTCTCGGGTGCCGAGGGTACGGGTGAGGGCGAGCTCGCGTGGGGCGTGGACCTTTCCAAACACTCCAAAGAGGTGGATTTTGAGGCACTCAAGCGCGCAGGAGTTGATTTTGTAATTTTGCGTGTTGGTTACAACACCGCAAAGGATTCCTATTTTGAAGAATATTATGCCAAGGCAAAGGCGGCAGGTCTTGACGTTGGTGTGTATTTCTTCACACTTGCGGAAAATGCCACTGACGCGAAGTCGGATGCGGCGCGCGTTGCGAATTGGCTCAAGGGCAAAAAGCTCGAATACCCCGTTTTCTACGATATTGAAAACTACGATGGCGCGTCATATTACCCCTCAACCTTCTCCGAGGAGAAGATAATGGAGATTGCGCATACGTTTATGACCGAAATGGTCGAGCGCGGATATTATCCCGGACTTTATACGAATAATAACCTTCTTTACAATATTTATAATAGCGAAAAAACACTCCGTCTCTATGACGTTTGGTTTGCGCGCTACCCCGGAAGTGAGCCCGACGAGGCGACCATCAAGGAATACAGTGCCCAGTACTCGATTTGGCAATATATGGGTAGCGTTGAAAGCTTTGCAGGCGGTGCCGTTGGGGGCTTTTGCGACCTCAATTACGCCTTCAAAAATTACCCTGAAATCATGAAAAAGCACGGCTTCAACGGTTATTAAGGGAATTGTAATGTCAAATAACAAAACCACCTCTTTTGAGGTGGTTTTGTTTACTTGAATTTGAAATTATACTTTTTGAGTATAATCAAAAGGGAAGTGCCGAGCACTGTTGCGGAGAGAAATTCTCCAATTCCGACGGTGAGTGCCACAAGGGGAAGTGCCATGTCCTTTACTCCAAAGCCGTAAACGATCACAAGGGGTACAATAATCGTGTTTGCGAGCACGGTTGGGAGGGTGACGAGCCACTTGTGGTTTCTCAAATAGTATCCGCCAAGCACTCCAAGGAAGGTTGCGAGTGTTCCAAACACAATATCGAGAATATTTGCGCTTGCGATTAGGTTGGAAATGAGGCAACCGATTGTAAGTCCGGGGATTGCTGCGGGGGTGAATGCGACGAGAACGCAAAGCGCTTCGCTAATTCGAAGTTGAATTGCGCCCGAGGAGAGCCCAAATGCGGCACTGATTAGTGTCAACACCACGTAGAGTGCGGCTATGGTCGCACTGAGAGTGATAAATCTCACTCTTGCTTGATTTTTTCTGTTCATTTTGTTTTGCGCGGAAAAATTTCCGCCCTTTCCTTAGTTTTGTTTAATGTGAGGATGGTTACGAACTCACCGAGGGCTATTATAATATAAATGAAGGGAAATGTCAAGGGGCTTATTAAAATAGGTATAGCAAAAATTCCTCTTGATTTTTTGAGAAAAATATGTTAAAATGAGAAAAAACAGAGTAGAGCTGTGCGCGTAAAGTGCCTATGGGACGGGGAGTTGCCTGTGGGACGAAAGTTTTGCTGCGGTGCAGAGCTCGCATCCCGCTGAAAACAAGGTCGAACTATACTCTTTTTTCGCCATTTTCAAAATTTGCGGGAAAGGAGGATT
>CANBDB010000126.1 GCA_947367285.1 uncultured Clostridia bacterium
CCCCCCGTGCCCTGCTCCCCCGCCCCCCGAGATCTACACCTATTAAGTCGTCGGCAGCGTCAGATGTGTATAAGAGACAGATACATAGGATTTTCAGGAATAAGTGTAAGCATAGATACAGTATTGTCATCATTGTAGTCTATATATACTCTCTTAACAGTAGCTTCATCATCTATGAGTACTACAGCTATATCCCCGTTGTCTACTGAAGACTGTGACTTTACAAAAAGAATGTCACCGTCAAATATACGTGCATTTATCATACTGTCTCCCTTAGCCACAAGACAGAAGTCTGCATCTATATTAGTTCCATTCTCAACAAAACCCTCATGCTTTTCATCTGCAAATATAGGCTCTCCGCATGCTACATTGCCAAGCATGGGGAGCTTTTGTTTTGATATGGGTTTTATAACACCAATAAGCTTGCTTGCAAAGCTCACGTCCGTTCCATATCCCATAAGATATCCCGGTGTTACTCCAAGAGCTTTAGCTATACTCTCAAGTTTACCTACAGGTATCTCTGTATCAGTAGTAAGATATCTACACATAGTCGTTTGTGCAATTTCAGAACGTCTTGCAAGCTCACGAACTGACATCTTACTTTCTTTCAGTATTTCTTTTATCTTTGTTACTACTACACTCATAATAGTACTCCTTTTCTATTTTGATTTATCTCATTGTACCACAAACGGGTCACATATTCAATATGCAATATCGCCAAATACGGAGCGAATGTTTTGTGCAATATATAGAATCTCTCAAAAGAAGAACAAATGTTCTTGACAATGAACCGATAATGGTGTATTATGTGCATACAGGATGCCCAAGAAATTGAATATCGTTTTTTATTACACACAGTGAACCATAAACGGAACACGACAATGAAAGGAGTGATCATTATAGAAGAAGTATTTAATTTTATTAAACCTGAATTGCTTATTCTTATCCCGGTATTGTATTTTATAGGACTTGGTATAAAGAAGAGCAATATACCCGATAAGCATATTCCATTGCTATTGGGGATCATATCAATATTCTTATCTCACTTGTGGGTTTTCTCCACAAGTGAGATTAACAATTGGCAAGACGTAACCAATGCAGTGTTCGTATCTATTACTCAGGGCATTCTTACTGCAGGCACTACTGTCTATGCCAATCAGCTGTATATACAATTCAAAAAGTGATGAGTAGTATTACAGTATCTAAAACAATCAAAAGGAGGTGGTTATATTGATTGTAAGATGACAACACCGATTATGTGCACAAGCGGTCGGTGTGAAGAAGTATATTGTGCAAAAACAATAGTAAAAACAAAACACATAAGCAAAACAAAAAATATTTAATAAAGGAGGTAAAAACTATGTCTTATGTAAAAAACTACAACGTAGGTCAGACAAAGCTCGACCTACCCTATGCGAACTATATCCACGAGCTTCCCTTGCTCTCGTTTGGTGACGTTCAGCATACAATTAATATTTCTCTCGTATTTAACCAACAGAGAAAAGCAGCAGGGGACAACTCTTTCAATATTGCCAGTGGATTTAAGCTTAATATGCAGAAGCGTATTGTAAAATCGAACGGCGAGCCAGTACAATTTGAAGAAGCTGACGGCAGACACGTTGAACTAACCTATACATGCGGAGTTTATACGTTTGATGATAAAACTCAGCGTATTCTCAGAAGCACGTCAACAGGTTACGAGATTGAATATCCCGATTTCAGTAAAGAGACCTTTAACAGTAATGGTTACATTACCGGTGTATACAGTAAGTACGACCAGACTACTCCATTTCTTACTTACGGATATACCAACGGTAGATTAACCTCAATCGTCTATAGAGGAACAAAAACCATTACTCTCGGCTACAATTCTTCAAACAAGCTGTCTTCAATTACCTATGCAAATAAGGCAATTAATGTGACACAAGGCACTGATCTCGTAACGGTCAAGCACTTCTCAGGCGTTGACTATCATCTCAACAGCTCCGGTAATAATCTTATTGTACATTCTGCAAACGCAGGATCAAGTTATTCAAGCACATACTCACACAGAATGACTTGTACCAAAACAACAAGTGCGCTCACCGTCAAAAAGGAAATTGGCTCTAAAACAGTTGACACTACCACATACGATTTCTTGCAAATCAACGGTGACAAGATAACTGTATTGGACGTGACGAACAAGGACGGAGTTAAAACAAGGTCGCAATTAAAGGATGATGAGCTACTCTATTCATATGAGGTCGGACTTGATAATGATGGGTTTGTTAACGGCAAATATTATGGGAATGTTAATGTCAACAGGGTGCTGAATAATGCAAGCAAGATTTATTCCAAGGGCGTTCGCAAACCCGGTGATGGTTTAGCAATGACTATGACGGATAGAATGACTGAAATCAGCTGGGATACTGACTTGCCTACAGACGAACAATATGATGGCATATATATTATTTCAGGTTGGATAAAATTGCTGCAAGAAATCGAATCGGAAACCATAAAAATGATTGTTGCCGAGAATGCTAACAATATTTCTACCGTCTTCTTTTTGCCTACACCTCCCGTTGATCAATGGACGTATTTTTCTGTGGGCCTTCCATATACAATGGATCATATGTGTGCATATATCAAAAAAGTAGAGGCTAATGTTGAGACAAGAGATTTTCAAGTTTCTTTTCAAGAGAGCACCCCTTCTGAAATCACGTGCACAAGTAATCTTACACAGGAAATTGATTTGCTTGTTTTGGAAAATGATGATGAAGGAGATAAATATTTTTGGCCTAACATAGACTGTCAATTCTACAATGGTGCTACAATAATCAGTGATCCTGTAACTATAAACGATCTTCTCCAACATAAGATCAATCAAAAGCACGGTAAGTATCAAAATACCATTTTTTACGATGACTGTAAGAAAGCGGTAACAAGCGCAGGCGCTTTATGTATTAAGTATAGCGATGGAGGCGTTTATCATACAGTAAATGTAACCGATTTAGCAATCGGCAAGAAGCATAATAGAAACGGTAATACATATATTACCAAGACTAATTACTATGAAGATGCTTCGGGTAATGACGTATTGATCACTAAAAGCTTGGTTGATGGCGTATGTTATAAAGAGGACGTATATAATGATAAATTAGATATTGTTTCTTCTACAATCGAAGGTTCAACTGTTTATTACGATTACGATTCCAACGGTCTTATTGTCAGACAGATCACAGCACCAAAGAGCCTTTCAAAAGAAGAAGCTTTGGCAAACGCAACACGCGCTGACGTTATGGTTAAGCAGTATTCCTACAATGAAGCAGAGGGCAAAACCACACTCGTTGATGAATTTGGAAATTCTACTGTATATGAGATTGATAGTACGTGGGGCGTTGTGAGCAAAATTACCTTGCCCGACGGAACTGTTATTACAGACAACTATGACGATGATAAGTGTGCACTTGTTTCAAGAGAATTTTCAAATGCAACCAATGCAAGAAACACCGCTTTTACATATTCCGGCGGCAATCTCACGGGCTTGACTCACGGTGACGGTCCGGATAGCATTTCATTCACTTTCGCGCACGAGGGCGGTAAGCTCGTTAACGTGCACAAGGGCACAAGCTCGGTCGAGGATCACGAGCATACAGACACAACGCTCGACAGCTACTATCCCTCAAAAGCAAGTACCGTTTATTCCGTGCTTTCCGACTTCGACAAGTACGGCAGACTCACCAAAACCGACGGCATTGTGGAGAACGTATATGACGTTATGCCCGAATATGATACCAACGGTGATCTGATTGCTAAAAGCGCTAATGGTTCTGCGCTTCTTGCTACAAGTAAGGATCTTACAAACAGTAAAACCACAAAGCACTTATACAATGTAAATAAGCAGCTCTATAGACAAGAAATCGCAAATTCAAGCAATACCGTAATTGCCAAGGAAGAATATACGTATGATGCAATAGGCCGTCTTACAACGGACAAATTCACCTACGATAATCTCGGTGGCAAATACGTAGAAGGTGTTATTAGTTACAAAAAGACAGTAACCGACCCATTGGCTGACGGTAGAATAAGCACTTACTCATATAGGGTGCAGGGCGTTGAAAAAGCTAAAACGACCAATGGATATGATGCTTTAAAGCGAAATAACAGCAAATCATACGTAATCGGAGGCAAGACCTTCACTAAAACGATTGAATACGACAAAACGAGGGTAAAGAAGGTTACTGACAGCATAGGCGGTGCAATCGAATATCAATATGACGCTATGGGAAGAATAACCAAGGCGGGCAATATGGAATACACCTACGACGAATACGGTCAGCTCGTGCAGGAAAAAGATGTTTCTCTTGACAAAACTATCCAATATGTGTATAATGGAATTGGAAATATTAAGAGTGTTTCCACCACATACTCATCCGGAACACCTTCCACTCAAACCTTCACCTATGGCGACAGCGCCCACCCCGATAGATTGATCTCATACAACGGTAAGGCCATTACGTATAACAGCATCGGCGCAGCTTCATCGTATGACGGTTGGGACTATACTTGGAGTAAAGGTAAGCTCAGTTCAATCAAAAAGAACTTGGGTAGTACGT
>CANBDB010000127.1 GCA_947367285.1 uncultured Clostridia bacterium
TAAAAAAATCATTAATAGATTTGACAACGACATATTTTTTTGATATAATCAAAGCAATAAATCGAAAGGTAAATTATAATGAATAGATTATTAGAAACAAAAGGAAAGCTTCTTGGTATAGATTTTGGAGACAAAAGAACGGGACTTGCAGTGTCCGACCCCTCGAGAATTCTCGCGTCGGGAATTGGATACATCTCCCCGGGCGGAATAGTCAAGGTTGCCGACAAAATTGCCGAGGTATGCGCAGAGCAGAGAATAGTGGGCATAGTTTTGGGTCTTCCCGTGAATATGGACGGCTCTCAGGGCTTTAGAGCCGATAGAATAAAGGAGCTCGCAGCGCTCCTCGAGGAGAGAATGCCCGAAGTGCCCGTTGCGTTCTTTGATGAAAGACTTTCAACTATGGCGGCGGCGCGTTTTCTTAATGAAACCAATACCCGCGGAGCAAAGAGAAAGAGTGTTGTGGATACGCTCTCGGCACAAATCATTTTGCAAAATGCTCTTGATAAGCTAAAATATATGCAAGGATAAAAAAACACCTCGTGAATTTCACGAGGTGTTTTATTTTAAATTTAACTTATGCTACAACGTAAAGCACGAGCACGCAAAGTACGAATACTACTGCGAGAACTGCTGTAATCTTGAACAAAAGTTTATCCTTGTCACTGAGCTTGGTGTTGCCGAGGTAGGAGTTGTTGCCACCAGCGATAGCGCTGCCGAGCTCCTTGCCCTTACCGGACTGCATAAGAACAAGCACTGTGAGAGCGATGCTCATAAGGATTACTACTATACCCAAAGCGAGTTTCATTGATTGATCCTCCAGTTTAAATACTGATGTTGGGATTAACCAAGCTTAGCTTGGTTAACTTTGATACCGGGGCCCATTGTAGATGCGATTACGCAGCTCTTAATGTACTGACCCTTAGCAGCAGCGGGCTTAGCCTTGATAACTGCGCCAACGAGAGTGTTGAAGTTCTCAGCAAGCTTTTCGGGACCGAAGGAAGCCTTACCGATGGGGCAGTGGATGATGTTTGTCTTATCAAGACGGTATTCGATCTTACCTGCCTTAGCTTCTGTAACTGCACGAGCAACGTCGGGAGTAACAGTACCAGCCTTGGGGTTGGGCATAAGGCCCTTAGGACCAAGGATCTTACCGAGACGACCAACAACGCCCATCATATCGGGAGAAGCGATAACAACGTCGAACTCGAACCAGTTTTCCTTTGTGATCTTTTCTACCATATCGAGATCGCCAACGTAGTCGGCGCCTGCTGCTCTAGCAGCATCAGCCTTGTCGCCCTTAGCGAAAACGAGTGTTCTAACTGTCTTACCTGTTCCGTTAGGAAGTACTACAGCACCACGAACCTGCTGGTCAGCGTGACGAGAGTCAACACCGAGACGAAGGTGGAGTTCAATTGTTTCATCGAATTTTGCCTTAGAAGTCTGGCAAACGAGTTCGAGAGCTTCTGTAGGATCATAAGTTCTGTTCTTTTCGATAAGCTTAACGCTATCGGAATATTTCTTACCGTATTTAGCCATTACTGTACTCCTCCTTACTCTTCAACAGTAATACCCATGCTTCTAGCAGTACCTGCAACCATGCTCATAGCTGCTTCGATAGAACCTGCGTTAAGGTCGGGCATCTTTGTTTCAGCGATTTTTCTAACCTGCTCTTTAGTGAGCTGTGCTACCTTTGTCTTATTGGGCTTAGCGGAACCGGATTCGATGCCACATGCCTTCTTAATAAGAACGGGAGCGGGGGGAGTCTTTGTGATGAATGTAAATGAACGGTCAGCGTAAACTGTGATAACAACGGGGATGATAAGACCGATGTCATTCTTAGTTCTTTCGTTAAATTCTTTTGTGAATACGGGGATTGCAACGCCGTACTGACCAAGTGCAGGACCTACGGGGGGCTGGGGTGTAGCCTTGCCTGCGGGCAATTGCAATTTAATGTAACCCATTACTTTCTTTGCCATTTTAAAATACCTCCAATGTGGTTTATGCGGGAGAATTCACTAAATTTTTCTCCCTCCCACGCGACAATGCCTTGTCGCATAAAAAGATGCTTGATTAGTTTTCTTTAAGTTTGATCATACCTGCATCAAGCTCAACAGGCATATCTCTGCGTCCGCGGTTTACGAGGACTGTAACCTTGTTAGAATCGTCGGAAATAGACTGAACTGTTCCCGTATAGCCGTCGAAAAGTCCGCCCACAACCACAACGCTGTCGCCAACTGTGTAGTTGAGTTTAACTTTCTTTTCTTCGATATTGAGAGCAGCAACCTCCTCATCAGAAAGAGGGGAAGGACGTGATCCGGGGCCAACGAAGCCCGTAACACCCGTGATACCACGGATTGCGTGCCAGCTTTCGTCGTTCATAGTCATTTTGATATAAACGTAACCGGGGAAGAGCTTTTCCTCAACCTCGATCTCCTGGTCGCCTTTTTTCTCGATAATGATCTGAACGGGGATTTTAATATCGTAGATCAGATCCTCAAGACCACGGTTCTCAACAATTTTTTCAAGGCTGGTTTTCACCTTGTTTTCGTAACCTGAGTAGGTGTGCGCCACATACCATCTCGGGCCAACGTTCATTTCATTAATGTCGCTCATACGCTCCTCCTTTAATTAGAAGAGTTTACCAAGCGCTGTGATTCCTTGTACAAATACGTAGTCAACGATTGCCAAAGCAACTGCGCAAACCGCGATTACTACGATAACTACGAGTGTGTTCTTACGTACTTCTGTCCAAGGGGACCAAGAAATTTTCTTGACCTCACTCTTAATGCTTCTTGCGAAAGCTGCGATTTTGCTCCAGATAGAGGGCTTGTCGCTTTTCTTCTTCACTTTTTTTGCTTCGGGGTTATTTGCTTTTTTGTTTTCCAAATCTGCCATAATAATCTCCTTTGCAATTATTTAGATTCTTTGTGAAGAGTGTGCTTGCGGCAGAATTTGCAGTACTTGTTCATTTCAAGTCTGTCGGGGTCATTCTTCTTGTTTTTCTTAGATTCATAGTTTCTCTGTTTGCACTCTGTGCACACGAGAGTAATTTTGACTCTTGCATCATTAGCCATTTTTCGGCACCTCCCATTAAAATTTTTTTGACCGTTTCGGTCAGTGTACCTCCCTCTGAGACGGCACTATGCCTTGTCCTTTTGGACGGCGCTAAAAATAGGCATAACAAAAAAGCCCATTCGCAGAGGTACTGCTATTTTATCACAAATGCAATACAATGTCAAGGGCTTTTTCAAAATTTGTTTCTATTATTATATATCAAGGCAATCCCCTCCCAAGCAGTGAGAGGGGACTGATTTATTCTTCAATCAAATTTATAACGAACGCGCCTAAAATTGTAGAATAGTCAAACGGTGTGTTTTCCAAGGTATGTAATTCAACGGTATATCCCGCCGCTCCGCTGTCAAGAAGCTCTCGCAATTCGTCCGTAATGAATTTGTTGTCGGCTTTTATGAAAAACTCTCCCCAATACGCTTCATTATATTCCTTTACGTAAATGATATATCCCTCGGGAGCTTCCGTCTTTACTGTGTATAATACCTCAGCCGTTATGCGCCTTCCCGCAGAGCTTTTGTGCCAATCAAAATCCTCATCGGCAATCAGCTCGGGCCAACCCTCCGTAGTGGCGGAAGCATCGGCGGTCTTTATGCTGTCGGCGGTTACGGTAAACCAACCGTCGCCCTTTTTGTATGTATAGCGGATCTCTACCACTGTGCCGGGAGCGAGCTCGGGCATGGTGCTAAAGTCATCACCGACAGAGCCTGAAGCGAAGGAAGTGTCAGAGGAAAGCTGGAAATGCAAAAGCTGCTTAGTTCCTTGATCACCAACCGGCTTAACGTAAACGTAATTTGTCCGACTGCCCACAATCTCGCCTACGATCACCCCATTGCCCGTTTGCGGTTGATTGAGCCAATAGGGAATAAAGACCGCGCCCAAGCAAACAAGGATAAATGCCAAAGTTATGGCAATAAAGATTAACATATACTTTTTCAAGATAACGTCACCGTCCCTTCGTGTGTTGTAGTTTATGTAAAAAAATTCAAGAGAAAAGGAGCGCAATTATTCTGTTTTCAATTTATAGGAATCAATCGAGAACACACCGAGAATTGATGAGTTTTTAAAAGGAGATGTGCTCAAACCATCTATTTCAATATCGTAATCCGTAGCGCATTGTTCGAGAAGAACTTCTAATTCCTCGGTTAAAAACTTATTGCTTTTTTCCAAAAAATACTGTCCCCAACGCGCATCGCTTTTATGCTTTACATAAATAATATATCCTTCTATCGGAGCAGTGAGCTTAACGATATATGCGACCTCGCCCTTCATTCCGCCCCACTTTTTAGCAACGTCCCACGAATAATCCTGGTTGAGAATAAGAGTAGGCCATTCGCTTGACACTTTGGAATCGGATGCCTTTATGAAGTTGACGGTTGTTCTTGTCGAACCTCCTTTTAATTCTTGAGTGGTATAATTTATTTCAACCAC
>CANBDB010000128.1 GCA_947367285.1 uncultured Clostridia bacterium
ATACGTAAAGGCACAGATGGAACGTAAAATGAGGAATTTAATAGTAAGGCGAATGCGTCTTGCGAGAAAGATAAATTTGGGTCAATGGAACTACTTTTGCACGTTTACTTATGACGATAAAAAGCATACCGAAGACAGTTTCAGAAAGAGGTTATCCAATGCATTCAAAAAGCTTGTATCAAGACGAAATTGGGTGATAATAGGCGTTTGGGAACGTTCTCCTACTAATAATCGTTTACATTTTCACGGTATTTTCTACATACCCGAGATGGTAGGCGATCTTGTAGACAAGAAGGACTACAGCACCAAAACCCACCAAATGCAGATTACAAGACAGAATACTTATTTTACGGAAAGGTTTGGGAGAAATGATTTCTCCCCACTTGATAAAAATGCTCTTAGGTACGCAACTACGTATTTAATGAAGTATATTGAAAAGTCGGGCGAGAGGATCTTTTATTCCAAAAGCACACCTACATATTTTATCTCGGATATACTTGATGACGATGTAGCTTGTACCATTGGTATAGAGGACAGAAAACTACTTTTGTTTGATAATTTCTCTTGCTTCAAGGATGGTGTATATATGGGTGAAGTCAGTCCCGAGATAATAAAACAAATGAAAAAAGCGAACTAATTTATCTTTCGCCGGGCGGAGCGTAAACGAAATTGCCCCCTCTGTCAAGGGAAAAAACATTGCTGATAATAGAAAAAATAAAAACAACAACGCAATCTTTTTTCTTGATCCTTGACAGAGGCGTCCCTTTCGTTTTGGTTGCTCCTGCCGAAAGAAAAATGAAAAACACAATTTAATTATTTAGGAGGTAAAACCAATGAAAACAGCAGTAATTTATGCTCGTTACAGCAGTGAAAAGCAGACCGAACAGTCTATTGAAGGTCAGCTTTGTGTATGTAACGAATTTGCGGCACAAAACGGCATAATCATTGTTGACAAGTACATAGATAGAGCCACCACAGGTACTAACGACAACAGAGCCGCATTTCAAAAGATGTTAGCCGATGCAGATAATAAACCCGCATGGGACATTGTTCTGGTATATGCTCTCGATAGATTCGGTAGAAACTCTATTGAGATTGCATTGAACAAGCAGCGGCTTTCAAAGAATAACATAATACTTATTTCAGCAACGCAGAGAACGTCGGTTAATATTGACGGCAGTAAAAACCTTGACGGTATTCTTCTTGAAAACGTGCTTATAGGTCTTTCGGAATACTACTCTGTAGAGCTTTCACAGAAGGTAAGGAGAGGTCAGAGGGAGAGCCGTCGCAAAGGCAACTTTCTTGGTGGCAGACCACCTTACGGATATAGGGTTGAAAACAAGAAAATCCTGATACATGAGGAGCGAGCTGAGGTTGTAAGGTTAATATTCGACCTATACGTATCCGGAAAATGTGTGCGAGAGATCCTTGAGGAGCTTAATAAGCGAGGCATTCTCTATAACGGCAAACCGATATACCAAAGTACGTTATTCAAGATTTTGAAGCTTGAAAAATACACCGGAATTTACAGATATGACGGTGAGGTTTACACGGATATGTACCCTCAAATAGTAGATACGGCGGTATTTCAGCGTGTGCAACGAATGATGGATAAAAACAAGCACGGATCCAGCAGTCGAAATACCGATTTTCTGTTGAAAGGAAAGCTTTTCTGCGGTAGATGCGGTATGAAGATAAATGGTGACAGTGGAACGGCAAAAAGCGGCGAAATGAAATTTTACTACACCTGCTCTAACAAAAAGCGTTTCCGAGGTTGCAGTAAAACGAGTCTAAAGAAGGAGGTGCTTGAAAAGTGTGTGATCGATGCAACACTTAAGCTTCTGAACACCCCAGAGAAAATATCCAGGCTTGCAGATGAGGTTGTTAAGCTTAACGAGCAAATATCTAAGGAACAAAGCATTCTTAATTTGCTTATTAGCGAAAGGGCTAAAATTCAAAAGTCACTTGATAACGTTATGATAGCGATTGAAGAAGGCATAATCACCTCAACCACTAAGGCGAGGATGACCGAGCTTGAAAATTCGCTTGCAGAAATCAATATGAAGATTGCTGCCGAAGAAAGCAAGCTTGACAGGACACTAAAAAAAGAAGACGTAGAAAAGTTTATAATCGAGGCTCTTGCATCCGAGCCGAAGGCGATGATTGAACTTTTGATTGACAAGATAATTCTCTATGAGGATAGGATAGAAATATTCTATATATATGGCAATAATACTGATCCCGATGAACCCAATTTGGAAGTTCATCGGGACTTCTTTTTATCTAATCAAAAAATAAAAATAACCCAAAGGGGCTTTGAAGCTACCTTTGAGCTTGAATTATAAATACGGGAATTTCATCATAGATGAATATACCTACGACCTTCGCCTTGAAAGCGAGCTTTCAGATCTTCAGTCGTGGTATGCGAACCCATATTCGCGCAGGTGATGAGTTGCAAGATAAGCAAAACATAGCTATGAAATGCTTAATTTGCAAAGCGCGAGTGGGTCGATTCCGACGGAGTCACATCAAAACAAAAAGGACACCCTCAAGGGATGTCCTTTTGTTTTGGTGAGCCAATGTGTATCTAAGTCGAATCTTTAAGCTGCCCGATAAATGGGAATTTGTTTAATTAAAAAATGCCTTTGTTGTATTTCCTTTGCACTGCAATAATCCAAGCAATTCCGATGAATAAACCAATAAAAAGTACTGCAACAGCAATCATTGAAATTACTTCTGAATCACCGAATAGACTTATTATACCACTGAGTAATAATGACAGTGAAACAACAAACAAGGCTTTTCCGAAAGCTTTTCCATAGGCAGCTTTATCGGTAACTTTGGTTTGATGATAGTCGTGAATCAAGTCGGTCTTACCTTGATATATTGCAATGCTTATTTTAATCATTGGCACCGCTGACAAAAACATAATTATAGAATACAGCACCATAACTATCACCTCGTCAAATTCTTGTTTGTCTGTGAGTTGATTATAGCATGATTAATCTTAAAAGTCAATCGACCTTTGGGGTTTAATTATGGTTTAATTATATATACGGGAATTTTATCAAAGATGAATATACGCTCACTTGCCGCTTACGAGCGAGCTCGACGCGCTCTGCGTGGCGTATGCGAACCCATATTCGCGCAGGTGATGAGTTGCAAGATAAGCAAATCAAAGTTATGAGATGCTTAATTTGTGTGCGCGAGTGGGTTCGGTGAGCGTACGGGAATCAGCCTCGTCTTGCGAGGTCTCCACAGGAGACGACGAGGCTGTGTTTCGAACCCATATTCAAAACGCAGAGCGTTTTGAGTGGGTCGATCCCGACGGAGTCGCAAAAAAGAAAAAGCAGGACTTTTGTCCTGCTTTCCTTTTTTGGTGAAGCAAACGCTTCAATATCCGAACTTTTCTCTATTGCGTCAAATTCCTCGCTCGTGGGAACGGTTACAGGCTCATTTTTGAAATTAAAGGTTATTACAAGCTTGTCGTCGTAAAGTAGCACGCATTTCACAAGACTGTCAATCAAACGCTCCTTATTGGCTTCAATTGTTAAGTCAAGTTTGCGAAATTTGTCTAAAGCAAACAAAATCTGCTCTTTCGTGAGCTTTGGAGAGCTCGTCTGCTCTTTCAAAATATTCAGCTCGATTTGTTCTTCCTCGGCTTCAAGCTGTTCGAGCTTTGCCTTGGTTGAACGAGTGATAATTCCTGCCTCGATAGCCTTCATTACATTGTCGATAGACTTGCGAACTTCCCTTAGTTGAGCCTCAAGAAGCGGTATAACCTTGTTGTCCTCGTCAAGCAGAGCGACTATCTTGTCTGCAATCTTATCAAGAGCTTCGTCATCAAATAAAACCTTGATAACCTTGTTCAGCACAAGCTCCTCAATCCATTCCTTACGAACGGCTTTTTTATCGCACTCGTGCCTCTTTGCACTGGCACACTTGTAGTAACGGTAGATATTGCCGTTTTTCTTTTGCGCGGAGTCTCCAACCATCATCGTGTGGCACTTTCCGCAGAAAAGCTTGGTTGTCAGCACGTACTTTTCTTCCGCCTTGTTTTTCGCGGATGCGTGCTTGTTTTTAGCCATTCGCCTTTCGACTACCTTAAAGGTATCTTCGGGCACTATCGCAGGAACGCCGCCAGGAATTTCAATGTCGCTATAGTGATAGATACCCATATAGGATTTGTTACTGAGCATTCGGTTGAGTGTACCGTGATTGAAGGTCTTGCCCTTTTGAGTTTTAAGACCTCGCGCATTCAAACTGTGTACTATCTCGGCAATAGACTCACCGTGAGCGTAACGCTCGAATATTTCAGCCACTATGGGAGCTTTTAAGGGGTCAATTTGGAAGTGCTTCTCATCATCAACGGTATAACCGTAAGGAAGACCGTTTCCTCCGTTAAAACGGCATTTTAAGGCATTCTCGGTCAGACCCCGTGTTACCTTTTCTGCAAGATCGGCTGAATAGTATTCTGCCATACCTTCTAGCAC
>CANBDB010000129.1 GCA_947367285.1 uncultured Clostridia bacterium
CTATTATACTATGTATAATGAATTTTGTCAAGTCGTGTCATAATTATTATATATTTTCAAAATTAACTTGAATTTTTTAATATATGTGATATAATGAATATATATACTCTAACAAAAGGAGATTTTGATATGAAGCATTATATTGGAATAGATTTGGGCGGTACTTTTATTAAGGGCGGTATCGTCAATGAGCTCGGAGAAATAGTTATTTCCGACAAAACACCAACTGAGGTGGAGAAGGGTGACCTTGGCGTTGCGGCTAATATTGCTCGACTTGCAAAGGATCTTCTTGACCGCGCAGGACTTACCACAGGTGACGTTGAAGGTCTTGGTATTGGCTCTCCAGGTATGATTGATTCAGCCGAGGGCAACGTTGTTTATGCAAACAATCTCGGTTGGGAGAATTTTAGGATTTGTGATGAGATTTCTCGCCTTCTTGGTGGAATTCCCGTTAAGATTGGCAATGACGCAAACGTTGCGGCGCTTGGTGAGGTTAAGTTCGGTGCAGCGAGAAATTACAATAGCGCAATTATGATTACACTCGGTACGGGTGTTGGCGGTGGTATCGTTGTTGACGGAAAGCTTATTGAAGGTAATAAGGGCGCCGGCGCGGAGCTTGGACATATAGTTATCGTTCGTGGCGGTGAGCAGTGCTCCTGCGGACGTCGCGGTTGTTTTGAAGCATATAGCTCAGCAACTGCTCTTATCCGTGATACAAGACGTGCTATGGAAGCGCATCCCGACTCTAAAATGTGGGAGATTGGTTCTACCGACGCAGTTACCGGAAAGACAGTATTCGATTATGCTCCCACTGATGTTTATGCGAAAGAAGTGCTTGACTCCTACATAGAGCATCTCGCTTGCGGTCTTATCAACTATGCAAACATCTTCCGTCCCGAGGTTATCTTGCTTGGTGGTGGTGTTTGTGCGCAGGGTGATAATCTTATCGTTCCCCTTCAGGCAATTATGGATAGGGAAATTTACGCAGGCTCTAAGGGCCCTCGTGTGCCCATTCTTATCGCAGAGCTTGAAAACAGCGCAGGACTTCTTGGCGCAGCAGCTCTCTTAATGTAATTGAATGACGCAATGCCCCCGTAAATTTATGGGGGCATTGTTAAAACCTATTTTTTTGAAAAAAAGTAGGCAAAAAACTTTTAGCGCGACTTCGTCATTGTCGCAATATAGTTTGATAAAACTTTTAATTCATACCACGAAATGAAGATAGCTAATTAATTTTTTTGGAGTAAATATGAAAAAATATGATGTTGCAATAATTGGTGCAGGAGTTGTGGGCGGACTTATTGCTCGTGAGCTTTCGCGCTATGAACTTAATATTTGCATACTTGAGGCACAGGGCGACGTAGCTATGGGAGCTACTAAGGCAAACTCAGGTATTGTTCATGCGGGCTTTGATGCTGAGGCAGGCTCACTCAAGGCAAAAATGAACGTTGCGGGCTCAAAGATGATGAAGCGAGTAACTGACGAGCTTGGTGTTAAATACAAAAACAACGGCTCTCTCGTTGTTGGATTTAGCGAGGCGGACAGGGAACATATTGAGCGCCTTGTGGCGAGAGGTATAGAGAATGGAGTTGACGGAGTGCGCCTCATTGAACAGGACGAGCTTCGTACAATAGAGCCGAACATAAGTGACTCTGCTATTTGCGCTCTCTATGCACCCACGGGCGGAATTGTTTGTCCCTACGAGCTTTGCATTGCTTCTATCGGTAATGCGATGGATAACGGTGCGACTCTTAGATGCAATTTTAAGGTTGAAAAAATTGAAAAGACTGATGATGAATATGTAATTCACTCGGAAAATGACAGCATTTGTGCGCGATTCGTTGTAAATGCAGCAGGTCTTTTCTCAGAGGAAATTGCAAAGATGGTTGGAGACGACTCCTTCTCCGTTAAGGCGAGAAAGGGCGATTACATTCTCCTTGACCGCGAGTGCGGAACAATGGCGAACTGCACTATCTTCCGTTGTCCCAACGAGATGGGTAAGGGAATTTTGGTTTCTCCCACAGTTGACGGCAACCTTTTGCTCGGGCCTACAAGTGTAAACATTGATGACAAGGACGACAAGTCCACCGACGCGGACGGTCTTTCCAAAATTATGGCAAAGGCGAGTGAAAATCTTCGTGTGGGTGTTCCTTTTGGAAAGTCCATCACAAGCTTCTGCGGACTTCGCGCATACGGCAACACGGGTGATTTCATTATCCGTCCCGCTTGCGAGAGATTTATCAACGTGGCAGGAATTGAATCTCCCGGACTTTCATCAGCACCCGCTATTGCGGAGTATGTAAGAGAGCTTCTCAGTGCTGAGGGCTTGAATCTTATCGAAAACAAGAACTTTAATCCCATTCGCGAGCCCAAGCATGCCTTCCGCGAGGGAACTATTGAAGAAAAGAATGAATTTATAAAGAGGGATGCTTC
The DNA here is from genome assembly GCA_947367285.1 of uncultured Clostridia bacterium. Classification (GTDB taxonomy): domain Bacteria; phylum Bacillota; class Clostridia; order Oscillospirales; family CAG-272; genus RGIG4608. The sequence continues at coordinate 2,434 of CANBDB010000129.1, forward strand.
CTACGGTAGAATCATTTGCCGTTGCGAAAGCATTTCCGAGGGTGAAATCCTTGACGCCATTCGCTCAAATCCTCGCGCGACCGACATTGACGGAGTTAAGAGAAGAACTCGCGCAGGTATGGGACGTTGTCAGGGCGGTTTCTGTGCGCCCTACGTTATGGAGCTTATCGCACGAGAAAACGGTGTTGCTTTTGAATCCGTTACAAAGTGTGGCGGAGAGAGCGCTATGGTTATTTCCAAGACAAAGGGGGCGAGCGTATGAAGAGAATTGATCTTGTAATTATAGGCGGCGGTCCTGCCGGTATGGCGGCGGCTCTTGCAGCTCGCGAGGCGGGTATTGAGGATATTCTCATTCTTGAACGCGATTCCTCGCTCGGCGGCATTTTGCAGCAATGCATCCACAACGGATTTGGGCTTCACACCTTTGGCGAAGAGCTTACCGGTCCCGAATACGCTTGGAGATACGAAAAAGAGGTGCTTGAAAAGAAGATTCCCGTACTCCTCAACACAATGGTACTTTCCGTTAGCGAGGACAAGATTATAACCGCAACTAATACCGAGGAAGGTATTTTCCAAATTGAAGCGAAGGCGATAATTCTTGCAATGGGTTGCCGTGAGCGCCCCAGAGGTGCGCTCAATATTGCAGGAACTCGTCCTGCAGGCATTTACAGTGCGGGCATGGCGCAAAAGCTCGTTAACCTTAAGGGATATATGCCCGGCAAGGAAGTTGTAATTCTCGGCTCTGGCGATATTGGACTCATAATGGCTCGTAGAATGACCTTTGAGGGTGCTAAGGTTCACGCAGTTTGCGAGCTGATGCCCTATTCAGGTGGTCTTATTAGAAATATCGAGCAGTGTCTTAACGACTTTAATATTCCCTTAAAGCTCTCACACACCGTGGTTGAAATTCACGGTAAGGAGCGTCTTGAGGGTGTTACTATTGCGAAAGTGGACGAAAATCGCCGTCCCATTCCCGAAACGCGCGAGTACATTCCTTGCGACACACTTCTTCTCTCTGTTGGACTTATCCCCGAGAACGAATTGACTGCAGGCGCAGGCATTTCTCTTAGCCGTGTAACTAACGGCGCGGTGGTTGACGAGAATCGTCAAACCGAGATCGAAGGTATTTTTGCCTGCGGAAACGTGCTTCACGTTCACGATCTTGTTGACTTCGTTTCCAGCGAGGCGGAGATCGCAGGTCGCGGTGCTGCTGAATATATTTTGGGCAAAAACAAAGCATCCCAAAGAGTTATTAATATTACGACCGATGGTCGAGTTCGCTACACAGTTCCTCAGAGAATCGCTCATGAGGGCGACGTTGAGGTTTATTTCCGTGTTGCTGACGTTTATCGCGATGCGACAATTAAAGTAAGTGATGGCGAAAAGGTTATTTTGTCACGCAAAAAACTCAAATTTGCTCCTGGTGAAATGGAATCCGTAACTCTCAAGGCGGACAAGCTTGAGGGTGTGGAAAACCTCCACTTCTCCATTGAATTTTAAGAAAGGTGGGTACGAAAAATGAATAAAAGAGAACTCACCTGTATAGTTTGCCCCCGTGGTTGTCAAATGACGGTCGAGATGGGCGACGAGATCACGGTTAGCGGTAACCTTTGCCCTCGCGGCAAGGTTTACGCGCAAAACGAGTGTGTAAATCCTCAGAGAACCGTTACAAGCACTGTTCGCACAAGCGACGGCGGAGTTGTTGCGGTCAAGACCGAGGGAACTATCCCTAAGGCAAAAATGATGGAGTGTATGGAGATTATCAATTCCATTGTGCTCGACCTTCCCGTTAAGGTTGGTGACGTTGCCTATGAGGATGCATTTGGCACAAGAATAGTTGTAACTCAAAATAAAGAATAAAAGGAGCTTTTCAAAGGGATTGTACTCTTAAGGACAGTTTTTGGAGTACATTACCTACCGACAGAAAAAAACAGAAACCGCAGATTGACTTTCTGCGGTTTTGTGTTATAATAAAAATACAAGTAAATGAGGAATAAGAATATATGAAGTTGTAAAAGGTAAAAA
>CANBDB010000130.1 GCA_947367285.1 uncultured Clostridia bacterium
TTGGGATATGTATGGTTTTAATGAAGATTCTGAAGAATCTTGGGAATATAAGTATTTTAAGAGTAAAATTGAAAAAAATAATGGTAAATATGTTGCATATTTCGACAAGGATTTTGAACCGCAAAGCGATGACGATCAAGCAGTCTACAAAATAACATTTACTTGTGATACAGAACTAATAATCGAAAAGATTGTTAAAATTGGTGATGGAAAGATTATTGTAGAAGGTGTAAATTGTGGTATATCTAAAAAGGAGGGTAACTAATGAAAAATAACAAAAGAAAAGGTTATGTGCTTGCTCTCGTATTGGTTATAGGTCTTGTTATGGCTGCCACCGCGGCTTCAACCATCACTATTATCTTTAGATATATGATTCACGCAAAAGAGAGTATTCCGGAAGCTATGGAATATCAAATTGAGGAGGTCTACACAGATGCCCGAATTTAAGATTTTATTCGCAATCTTTGCATTTATCTTTGGTGCAGTTTTTGCAAGCTTTGCGGGCGTTGTAGCATTCCGTATGCCCAAGGGACTTTCCATCGTAAAGCCCGATTCTTATTGTCCCAGCTGCAAGCGCCCCATTAAGAAAAAGGACAACGTTCCAATTTTATCCTGGCTCGCACTTGGAGGCAAATGCCGATTCTGCAAATCCAAGATCGGTGTTTTCTCACTCCTTATGGAGATTTTTGGCGGACTTGGTTTTATGTGTGCGTATCTTGAATACGGTGACACGCTCAAGGAGTTGCCCATATTTATCGCGCTTTTGCTTCTTACATTCCTGTTTCTCGTTATGGCGGGAATTGACCATGAGACACATGACATTTATGATATCACTCTTATAATCTTTGCAGTTCTTGCGTTGTTTATTGGTCTTTATCGCGTGTTCGTGTTTGGTTCTAATATTTGGGATCACGTTGGCGGCGCAGCGCTTGGCTTTGGCTTCTTTGGTGCAATTAAGCTTATTGCCAAATTGGTTTTGAAAAAAGACGCTCTTGGCTCGGGAGACATTTATCTCGTAGGCATTGGCGGTTTTATAGTTGGAGCTTTTCCATTATTGATTGCAATTATGCTCTCAACCTTGCTCGGTTCTATTATTGAAATTCTTAAGATTAGAACCTCAAAAACTGAGCGCGAGGCGGAGATTGCATTCGGCCCATATCTCCTCTTAGGCATTGGATTTATGGCAATTTATGGGGAAGCACTTATGAAATTATATTGGGAGGTAATGCTCTAATGCCTTTATACAGATGTAAAGTAATTAACTCATCAGGACAGCGACAAACGGTTTTGAGAGAAGCTACGGACGAGCTTAGCTTGCGCGCTTCAATTCGTCAGGACCAAATACATATGATCAGCTTTTCCGTTGTTAAGGAAGAGAAGGAAAATGAGTTCTTTGCTGTCAGCAGTAAAATTAAATTCACTGAGGTTATTACGTTCTTCCGTCAGTTCTCCGTAATGCTCAAAGCAGGCATACCGATTAGTGACTGTCTTAATAACCTTCATAAGCAAAAGTTCAGTATTCCGTTTAGAAACGTTTTGCAAACCGTATATCTTGACGTTGAATCCGGTGTTTTGCTTTCCGACGCTTTTTCAAAGCATCCCAAGGTTTTCCCAAAATTCTTCTGTAGTATGGTAGGTATCGGTGAAGTCAGTGGATCACTTGATAGAGTTATGTCCAACATGGCGGATTACTACGAAAACGATAGAAGAATTAAGAAAAAAGCTTCTTCAGCTATGGTTTATCCTTCATTGCTTGTAGCGATGGTAGTAGTTGTTGTAATCTTCCTTTGTCTTTTCATTCTTCCTAAGTTTGAGAGCACTATTAACGAACTCGGTGGTGAAGTTCCTGCGATCACAAGAATAGTAATGGATATTTCACAATTTGTTCAGGACTATTTCTTCATACTTCTTCCTGCCATCGTAGGTGTTGTGTTGATCGTAATGCTGTTTTTCAAAACAAAGACAGGTAAATACGTAAAGGACGTATTGATGCTCAATTTACCCATTATTTCTACCGTACAAAAGAATATGATCACATCTCGTTTTTCAAGAGCATTTATTATTCTTTTGAGTAGCGGTATGAATATGATTGACGTTCTTGAGAATCTTAAAAAGATGCTCGGTAACGAAGTGTTTACAAGAAAATTCGACTACACTATTGAAGAAGTTAAGCGTGGTAGAAGAATTGCAGCTTCTATTGAATCAACAGGACTTTTCCCATCAATGCTTACTGAAATGATTAGTGTTGGAGAAAAGAGTGGTAATATAGAAGAGGTTCTTGCATCAACATCCGACTATTATGACGAGCAGGTAGAGGCAAGTATTGCAAAAGCAGTTGCGGCGATCGAGCCTATGGCTATTATTATGCTCGGTGGTGTTGTTTGCTTGGTAATTCTTTCAGTTCTTGTACCTATGATGTCCATGATGAACGCTGTATAAGGAGTTTTCAGTATGATTTTTAATAGATTATTTTCAAAGTATCTTATAGATGAAGCTGTACTCGAATCTGAAACAATAAAGGAATATTGTGATAGAGCGGATTCTATTGATACACCCCTTCATATTGAGTTAGTTAAAAACAACTTAATTGAAGAAGAAAAAATGTATCAGGCATTGGCTGACTTCCTAGGATTGGAGTATAGATTTTGCCAGCTTGCTGAGATAAATCTTGAATTTATTAAGCAATATCCTCGTGATTTGATTATTGAATATCAGGGTGTTCCTTTTGAGATTAGGGGCGATTTGTTAACAATTCTTTGCTCCAATCCATTTAGAATCGAAGAGTTCCGCGAATTGCTTGTTCAAGGTGGAAAGAGAATTAGATTCTTGATTTGTCCCCCTACACAGATGAAGAGAATCATCGACTATGCGAACAACAAGATTCAGCAGGATGAGGTAATGAATGAGTACATCAAGAATGACTCAGTAAAAGAGGAAATTGACCCCGATGCACCCATTGATGCTCCCGTTATTAAGCTCTGTGACTCTATTCTTAAGGATGCGATTAACCGCGGCGCGAGTGATATTCATATCGAACCATTTGCTAAAACAGTGTTTATTCGTTTCCGTATAGACGGTAAGCTTCAAAAAATTGATGAGCTTTCTACACAGCTTTATCCTGCAATGTTGGCGAGATATAAGATCATGTCTGAGCTTAATATCGCCGAGAGACGTATTCCTCAGGACGGTAAGATTAGTTTGGATGTTGAAGGTGCTTCCTACGACTTCCGTGTATCTACAGTTCCTACTATTCATGGAGAAAAGATAGTAATACGTATTTATAGCAAATCCTTTAGTTCAAATGATATTTCTTCCCTTGGTTTCTCTGACAAGCAAAAGGATCTTATAATGAGTATGATTACTCGACCTCACGGAATCATTCTTTTGACAGGACCTACGGGAAGTGGTAAGTCAACAACTCTTTATACATTCCTTAGATATCTTGCTAAGGAAGACACTAACATTATGACTGTTGAAGACCCCGTCGAGAACGAGATTCTGGGTATCAACCAAGTTCAGGTTAACCCCAAGGCGAATCTTACATTTGCCGCCGCTCTTAGAAGCTTTCTCCGTCAGGACCCCAACGTTATCATGATTGGTGAGATTCGTGACGAGGAGACTGCTCAAATTGCAACAAGAGCCGCTATTACAGGTCACTTGGTTCTTTCATCAATACATACAAATGATGCTGCGGGCGTTATTACTCGTCTTATTAATATGGGTATTCCTAAGTATCTTGTAGCTGACTCTTTGCTTGGCGCGATTTCTCAGCGACTTGTTCGTAAGCTTTGTCCTAAGTGTAAAAAGCTTAAGCAAACAACTGCTTCGGAAATGGCGATACTCAAAATTACCGAACCAGCAGAAATTTATGAGCCTGTCGGATGTTTGTACTGTAACAATACGGGATATCTTGGAAGAATTGGTGTATTTGAAATTATGGTTCTTACTGATGAAATCAAGGATATTATTATGTCTGATAATTTCACTAGTGAAAGGGTAGGAGAAATCGTTGAACGAGATATGACAACGGTTCTTAGCCACACAAGAGACCGAGTTCTTTTGGGTCAAACAAGCCTTGAAGAATACGATCAGCTTGTCGATATTGTAAAATAAAATATATAAAACGCATTCGGATAATCCGAATGCGTTTTTTTAACTTTATTTTATTTTGTAAATATAATATTATTAAAAGAAGGAGGGAGATTGTGAAAGTAGTTTTTGTAGGCGGAGATATAAGACAAAAAATCGCTAGTGATTATCTAAATGAACACCATATTGATTCTATATATATATCCCATCCGATTGATATTGATTTAAAAAACTATGCAAGTGTGCTTGTGTTGCCTTTGCCGGTATCACCGGATGGTGTGCATTTAAATACAAATAATGAGAATAAAACCAAAATCAAAATAAATGATATAATCAACCAAATTGGGA
>CANBDB010000131.1 GCA_947367285.1 uncultured Clostridia bacterium
TCGGTAGATGGTATTTTGTACGATAAAACTTTAGATGTATTATATCAATATCCCGGAGGAAAGACGGAAACCGAATTTACTATTCCTGCGAGCGTTACATACATTCAAACATGGGCTTTTTCATTAAATCATAATTTGAGAAGCATTGATATTCCCAGCAGTGTGACATTAATAAATGCTCAATTTGTAATGGACTGTCCTAATCTAAACACTATTAACTATAGCGGTACAATATTAAGATGGAATGCCATTAAAAAGCGTGATGAATGGAACATTTATTGGCAAAATTACGATTTGGATTATACAATCTACTGCACCGACGGTCAAATTTCTAAAGACGGAACCGTGACTTATAACTAAAAATCAACCCCTGCGGATAATCCCGCAGGGGATTTATCCAAGGTTGTCGAGTACATATATGATGTGTGCGGCAACTGCACTATTACCACAAATGTAAACGGTTACGGCACACGCAACCCCTTTAGATACCGCGGTTATTACTTCGACTCAGATCTCAATATGTATTATCTCATGACGAGATATTACGACCCCCGTACAGGTAGATTTATCAATGCGGATAATCTAAATTATCTTGATCCCTTTAAGATTAACGGTTTGAATTTGTACGCGTACTGTGTAAACGATCCAATTATGCATATCGATCCAAAGGGAACAGATATTGTAGAAACTTATTTCAATGGAGAGTATGATCTGGATAACGAAATGTATACTTACAGTGGTTTTGGAGGTAGTTATGGTTCATGGAACAATTGCTGATTCAGTATCAAGCATCGGCAAATATGCTTTCAGTGATTGCACATCACTGAAAGAAATAGTGATTCCGGACTCGGTTACGAGCATCAGTGATTGCGTTTTTATGAATTCTACTTCACTAACAATATATTGTGTTGCAGAATCACAGCCAAACGGTTGGAGTTACAGATGGAATGATACAGTTTTAGGAGATTTACCTATCGTGGTTTGGGGATATACCAGAAATAAATAACATGAAATGCTAAATGAGCGAGTTCTACTCATTTCGAAATAGTAACGGCGAGTCGTAATGACTCGCCGCTTTGCTTTGTACAACGTTTGTTTTATTGTTCTTTTCCAACAATCTCTTCATACAGTTCATTAATATTAACACCAACAACGCCATTGAATGGTCTTGTAATTGGAGCGTAGAAGTTATATACACACTTTGTGTATAGTTCATCGTCAACGGATTTTATGGCGGCTTTATTTGCGTGCAGCATACGGTAGCATAGCAAATCAAAGTCATTGTTTCGTTTGTGTAGGGTCTGTATAACTTTGTGGAGTTTATCAAACTCTATTCGCCAATCATATTCAGCACCGCGCCAACATTCATACTCGCAGGCACCGATATCTCGGCGCATAGAGCGCAAAGAGTCTTCGAATTTTCCAATCATACTCCGGTCAACAGTTTCTATAGAATCTTCATACCATTCTTTTAGCGATTTGCTATAATCATCGCGAGAAAGACTCTTTTGTGCAACTACCTCTTTCAAATATTCCAAAGCATGACGCCTTTCAAAAAAGATGTAATCATACTGAACATTTGCCTCTTTAGCAATGTCATCGGTCAAAAGTTTATTAATTACTCCTGCCGCGTGGGGGTAATATCCATAGAGAACAGAGGCGCATTCAACGTCAAATTTGCAAAGAGCAGCAGCTACTTCCTTCGAAGGCCAATTGCGGCGAAAGCTAAACAAATCAATAACCTCGGGCTTGTATTTATCAAAAATATCGAGCAAATATACTTCATTGGGCGGATACAGAACACCGACAACTGCGCAACGTTCTATATTCCTCTATGTAAAGGGTAAAAAATAAATTTCTTCACATTGAAGATATTAAATGTTTTTATCAAATTCTTTTAGTCTATTGCGAAGAAATCGTGAAGAAGCATATTTTGATTGACCGTATCTTTTGCCAACTGTGCCAACAAGAGCATCGGGATCTTGCATAACTTCAATTTGCATAGCGTCGGCAGTTTCTTGACTCATATACTTACCCTTTAGCACATTAAAGTCCGGAGGGTCAAAAGTTTTATGTTCACAGTCAGGATTTTTGCACGCATAACGGTGTCTTGTCCATGTTATCCATGCTCGAGCGCCATCAGATTCAGTGTGTAAAAATGTAGAAGTCCTTAATTCTTTTTTGTGGAGTTTGTCGCCACCACAATAAGGGCATTCTTTGAGTATTTTCGAGGTGTGAGACCTATTTGGAATAGAATTGTTTTCATCCACTTTTGCTCTAAAATCATCCAATCTTGACAAGTCATCACCCCCTATTTTGATAACATAATTATACCATATTTTACAATTAAAGTCAATAAATTAGTCCACAAGTTGCAACAGTCGATTTTTTAGCTCATTGAGAAAATCTGTTAAAATTGATATAATGTACATGAGGTTTACGAAAGCTCTGCAAAGTAAAAACTTATGGGAATGATAGAAGATTCCGTTAATAATTCAATAGAACTCCGTATTAAAACAAAACAAATTTTAGAAGAAATGATCCAAAATGGCGAAATAGTGAATTTTGAAACCGTTTCTAAAAAAGCAAGCGTATCAAAGGTGTTTTTGCACAAGCACAAAGATATCAGAGACACTATTAAAGCCTGCCGAGTTTCAAACATTAGTAAAAAGGATCTACAAAAAGAGGTTGTTATTCTTCGCCTCAAGTTGAAAGACTTAGAGAACAACCAATAACAAAAATGACGAAGGAAAGGAGGTGGCAAGAATATGCCTAAAGCTAACGTAGCAACTATGCACCTGGATAACGCTATTGCTGAGGTGATAGCAAATAAGGATTTATACGTAAACAATCCTGGAAAGGACTTTTGCAGAAACCGTAAACTTCCATTGAGCGACCTGATTTATGCAATGCTTGAAATGAAAGGTGGCTCATTGACCAGCGAAATGATAAGAATGTGCGAAAAGCTCAACATATCTCTCAGCAAATCTGCGTTTGTTCAACAACGTGATAAGTTAAGAAGCGAGGCGTTTCTTGCTATTCTCCGATCCTTTAATCAAAAATGCAATTACCATAATCTTTTTTGGGGATATCGTTTGTTAGCTGTTGATGGTAGCGATATAAATATTCATCTCAACGAAGGCGATACCTGTATGTCTAATGGTACTGGTCATCCTTATTCTCAAATTCACTTAAACGCTTTATATGATTTAATTAATCACATATACGTTGATGTTTTACCTCAAGGACGCGCAGTGGAAGATGAGCGAGCTGCACTGATTGAAATGTATCAACGTACGTACATGAAAAATAAGGCAATTATTATTGCCGATAGAGGTTATGAAAGTCTGAATTTAATTACACATTTCGTGGAAAGTGGTTCTTATGAATTGGTTTTGCGTGTTAGAAGCGGCAAGAGTGGAATTAAAGAAATACGTAATCTTCCTCTTGAAGAATTAGATACAGATGTAAATATATCAATTACAACCACTCAAACAAACGAAGACAAAGCTCTTGGTCGACATTTGGTGCAAACGCAAAAGAACAAGAATAGAACCTACAGCAAGAAAACAAATAACTCAAATTGGGATTTTCCTTCGCCTTATAATTTAAAGTTCAGAGTGGTTAGATTTCAACTTGATTCAGGAGAATATGAGACACTTGTTACTACATTACCACGTGACAAGTTTTCTCTTTATGCCCTTAAGGACCTTTATCATATGCGCTGGGGCATTGAAACATCTTTTCGAGAGCTTAAATACGATATCGGTTTATCACATACACATAGCAAGGGTGTAGACTCCGCTCTCCAGGAAATCTATGCCGCTTTGATAAAGTATAACTATTGTGAAGGAATTGTTGGAAGTATTGTGATAGATCAGTGTATTAAAAACAAGCATACTTATGTTGTAAATCACGTTGCAGCAATATTAATATGCATGAATTATTTCAGAGATAGGAATTGTAAAGTCGACAAATTAGAGAACCAAATTAAGCAATATACGGAACCATTACGACCGGGGCGCAAAGATAAACGAAAAAATATTGTCCCCAAAGGCTTTGTTTCATTTCTATATCGAGTAGCGGCATAAGCAGGCCCAAAAATCCTGCCCCTTTGTCGCGCCTTCAAATGCTTTTATAACAACAAAAACATGTAAAAGTTCAGAAAAATAATAAAAACAGCAGTATCGTGTACTTACGAAACTGCTGTTATTTATTTGCCTCGTCTTAACTTAACACTTGTCACAAAATTAAGAGTTTTTCAAAACCAATTTTAGAGGAAAAAATCTTAACTTAATGACATTGCCCTATTGGGTGCTATTTTTGTTTTGGAGCGGATTACGGGGCTCGAACCCGCCACCTTCGCCTTGGCAAGGCGACGC
>CANBDB010000132.1 GCA_947367285.1 uncultured Clostridia bacterium
ATCTACACCTATTAAGTCGTCGGCAGCGTCAGATGTGTATAAGAGACAGAGATATCATTATCCCGGAATTTTTCGCTGCGCTGACAAAAGCATCCGACGCGCCAAGATTCAAAGAATTCAAGGATAAAGAGTTTTTCACCGCACTAGAATCCTTTATAGAGAAAATAAGAACTAAATAAAAACAAAAGCCGATGTGAATCCACATCGGCAATTTTGTTATTAACAAATATTATTTGTATTTGCGCTTTCTTGCAGCCTCTGACTTCTTCTTGCGCTTAACACTGGGTTTTTCGTAGTGTTCTCTCTTACGAAGTTCAGTGAGGATACCGGAACGAGCGCACTGGCGCTTGAAGCGACGAAGAGCACTATCCAAAGATTCGCCTTCTTTAACTCTTACTTCTGCCATTTTCTGTTTCCCTCCCCTCAAGGTTCGAGCTACTCGAACAATATACTGTTATATTTTACACCAAAGTTCCCCATTTGTCAAGGGGTTTTTAATTATTTTACAACGATATTTACAATTTTATTGGGAACTGAAATTTCCTTGATAACTGTCTTGCCCTCAATAGCCGCTGCAACCTTTTCGTCCGCCTTTGCTATTGCGATTGCCTCTTCCTTAGCGCAATCAACGGGAAGCATTATTGTAGCGCGGAGCTTGCCGTTAACCTGAACAGCAACCTCAACGGAATCATCAGCACACTTGGATTCGTCGTATACGGGCCAGGGCTCGTATGCGATAGTATGCTCGTGACCGAGAATGCTCCACATTTCCTCGCCAATGTGAGGAGTGATGCAGGAGAGCATCTTAATAAGTCCCTCAGCATACTCGCGAGGACACTTGCCTTCCTTATAAACCGCGTTAACGAAAATCATCATCTGAGAAATAGCGGTATTGAACGCGAGCTTTTCGTAGTCCTCGGTGATCTTCTTCACGCTCTTGTGATAGATCTTTTCAAGTGCGGGAACTTCGCCGTCAACGATATTCTCTGCCTCGGTAAAGAAATTCCAAACACGGTTAAGGAAACGTCTTGCACCCTCAACACCCTGATCGCTCCAAGGCTTGGAAACCTCAAGCGGACCCATGAACATTTCGTAAAGACGGAGCGTATCCGCACCGTAATCACGAACAACGTCTGAGGGGTTAACTACGAACTCGGGGAAACGCTTACCCATCTTAATACCGTTAGAGCCAAGGATCATACCCTGGTGAACGAGCTTCTTGAAGGGTTCCTTTGTGGGCGCGATGCCCTTATCATAGAGGTATCTATTCCAAATTCTTGAATACATAAGGTGACCTACTGCGTGCTCGGGACCGCCTATGTAGAGGTCAACGGGCATCCAATGCTTGAGAAGCTCAGGATCAGCGAGAGCCTTATCATTCTTGGGATCTATATATCTAAGGAAATACCAGCTTGAACCTGCGGATCCGGGCATTGTAGAGGTCTCTCTCTTACCCTTGATACCGTTTTTATTGTAATATTTCCACTCCTCGGCATTTTCAAGGGGTGCTTTTCCACCAACGCCCTTGTAGTTTTCAAGCTCGGGGAGAATGAGAGGAAGCTCCTCGTCGGGAAGCACGTGAACCTCACCGTCCTCACCGTGAACCACGGGAACGGGCTCACCCCAATAACGCTGACGAGCGAAAATCCACTCTCTGAAGTGGTAATTTACAGTTCTCTTGGCAACACCCATCGCCTCGAGCTTTGATGTAATAGCCTCTTTTGCTTCTTCAACGGTAAGTCCTGTAAACTCCTCGGAGTTAACAAGGCGGTAACCCTTGCCAAGATAATCGCCCTTTTCAAATGCGTGCTCGCTTACGTCAACGTGACCGAGCTTTTCGTCACCGTCAATAACCTGGATCATATCAATTCCGTGCGCCTCGGCGTACTCAAAGTCGCGCTGATCGTGAGAAGGAACTGCCATTACAGCACCCGTTCCGTAGCTTGCAAGCACGAAGTCGCCAATGAACATTCTTGCTTCCTTGCCGTTAACGGGGTTAATGCAAGTTACGCCCTTGAGCTCACAACCGGATTTTGTCTTGTTGAGCTCGGTGCGGTCCATATCGTTTTTCTTGAGAGTTTCCGCAATGTATGCCTCAACCTCTTCCTTATTTTGAATTCTGGGCATAAGCTGCTTTACGATATCTCCGTCGGGAGCAAGCACCATGAAGGTGATACCGTAAATTGTTTCGATACATGTTGTGAAGATGGAGAATTCTCCGCCACCAACTATCTGGAACTTAACCTCAACACCTGTGGATTTGCCGATCCAGTTCTTCTGCATGAGCTTTGTGGACTCGGGCCAATCTATCTCATCAAGACCCTCAAGAAGCTGCTCTGCAAACGCGGGCTGATTGATAACCCACTGCTTCATATTCTTACGCACTACGGGGAAGCCGCCGCGCTCACTCTTGCCGTCGATAACCTCGTCATTTGAGAGAACTGTTCCAAGCTCCTCGCACCAGTTTACAGGCATGTCAATGTACTGTGCATATCCGTCGAGATAGAGCTGCTTAAAAATCCACTGTGTCCACTTGTAGAACTCGGGATCGCTTGTTGCAATCATCTTATCCCAGTCATAGTCAAAGCCAAGCTCACGGAGCTGGTTTGAGAATGTCTTTATGTTCGCCTGAGTAAAGCCGTTGGGGTGATTACCCGTGCTAACGGCATACTGCTCCGCAGGGAGACCAAAGGAGTCATATCCCATGGGGTGAAGCACGTTGTAGCCCTGCATTCTCTTCATTCTGGATACAATGTCCGTTGCCGTATAACCCTCGGGGTGACCTGCGTGAAGTCCTACACCGGAAGGATACGGAAACATATCAAGAACGTAATACTTGGGCTTTGAAAAATCCCAAACGTCAGTCTTGAACGTGTGATTCTTCTCCCAATATTCCTGCCATTTCTTTTCAATAACTAAATGCTCGTATTTCATTTCTTATTCCTCAACTGCAGTAGTATTTTCATATAATTTGTCGAGATTATAGAAATCTCTTGCTTCCCTATTAAAGATGTGAACGAGAACGTTGCAATAGTCAAGAACCACCCAAGAATTGTTGTCCCTTCCCTCAATGTGATACGCATTCACACCACGGCGCTCGAGCTGATATTCAACCTCGCCCGAAAGTGCCTTAACGTGAGTGTTGCTCGTTGCAGTGCACACTACAAAATAATCCGCAATACTTGTTACGTCCTCAACGTGAAGAACTTTGATGTCTCTTCCCTTTTTATTGTCCAAAAATCCCTCAATAGCCTTTGCTACTTCAAGAGAGGACGCATTTTCAAGAGAAACTATCTCTTCACTCAAATTTGTCATTTCTTCCATATTTTTCTCCAATCTAATGTATGTCAATTAAATTATTATCAATGTCATCATCACTGTATATCTTGTATTCACAGCGCTTTTCGTATATATCATAAAACGATTTTACTTGCTTGTCAACAAATTTATTGTCTTTGTCAAAAATATTTTCACCCGGCTTTGCACCGAAGTAATTAGATAAAAGCTCACTCATGGACTTACGGGATAATACATAGTACCACGCGCCGCTTTTTTGCGATTGAATTGCCTCACCGGGTGCGGTAACGTAAAAAACCTCACCGTCCACGTACCGTGTGGCTACACTTGCAATTCTCATAACGTCCTGCTCGGTAATATTTGTGTCACAGTTTTGTGCCAATAGCTTAAATAACCTAAAAATCTTTGCGGGATTTTTGTTTTCGTCCAACCTCTCAATAAATGCTGCCATAAAAAGCTTTTGTGCATTCACCCTACCGAGATCCCCCGTTACGTATCCCGAGCGATATCGCAAAAACTGAACGGCACTCGTGCCGTCAAGTGTTTGCTCTCCTGCCTTGATATGAATTGAGAGATTTTGAGCAGGATCGTCATAATCCATATCGTGCGGAACGTCCAATTCGATTCCGCCGAGCGTATCAACCATTTTCCCCACCGTATCAAGAGTCAAAGATAGGTAAAAATCAATGTTAACACCCAAGGACTCGCTCAAAAAATTGCAAAACCCTTCCGTGCCAAGCTCCCTTGGAGCTCCATTTATCTTTTTGTAGCTTTCATCAGTATAATTAAAATAAGTATCTCTCGGGATTTGCATAACATAGGCATCACCGTTTGTTACGTTGAGCGATACCAGCATAATGACGTCACTGAGCTTTGCCTCGGAATCATTTCCGAGAACAAGAAGATTATAAATATCCTGTCCGTCCGCATTTTTTACAGTATCGGTAGTCTCAGTTTCATTTCCGCCCAAAGTAGAGATAGCGGCAAAAACGATAATGA
>CANBDB010000133.1 GCA_947367285.1 uncultured Clostridia bacterium
CCCCCTCCACTGACCCCCCCACCACCGAGATCTACACCTATTAAGTCGTCGGCAGCGTCAGATGTGTATAAGAGACAGATAGTAAGTAGGATTTCTAACAATCCAATCATCAAAAATAACCTTTTCACTATTGTGTTGCATAGCATCACCTCTTTTATTTATGATACCATACTTCCATAAAAATAGCAAGAAAAATTTGTTTTTGACAAAAATCTATTGATTATTTTAATAAAATATGATATTATTAATCATCATACATGGGCTCGTAATGGTTTCGACGGGGATTTTGAGGTATGATAAGCGTGGCGGGCTGAGTAATCCCGATAACTGCTCAATTTAAATAATAAACGACAACAATACTGTTGCTATGGCTGCCTAATTGATGCGCCTTCGGGCGCTTCAATTAGCAGTGCTGTAGCCTGCGGGCTACCCGTTCCTCCGCAGAGGACCACGACTGCGGACTGAGCGTGATCTTAGTGGTGAACTTGCATCGGCGGTCGCACCTGAACCGATCAAGCACAAAGGTGCTACGGACTACGCGTTGCCTGTCAGTTGGCGACGCATAGTGGGAAATAATAAAAACTGACTGCCCACGGAGAAGGTCATATCAAGAGGTTTTCGGACAGGAGTTCGATTCTCCTCGAGTCCACCAAAAATAAAATTGAGGGGTTTACCCCTCAATTTTGTTTTTTATGAAGCATTGTATATCGGACTCTTTAGTGTTTGCTTGCAAACACTCTTTTGCGTCCGCAAACTGTCAACTCACAGCAAACGCTCGCGCAAAAGCAGTTCCTGATTCTCCTTGAGTCCACCAAAAACAAAAGAAGCGCACTTGCGTGCGCTTCTTTTGTTTTTTACCTTTGAATTACATATCCTTTTATAACCGAAACTTCGTAGGTTATATCAGTTGTAAGCGTTGCAACTATATCTGACACGTCTATAAAATACAAGTGTTGAGTGCCAGCTTCAACATCTCCAACTTCCCATATTTGGCTTTTTAGTACCTTGCCGTCCCTATCAATGAGTCGGAACTGAAGAGTCAAATTATTTATGTTCACCTTGGGATTCCAAGTCAAACACAAGGTTTGAGAAAAAAATATAGGTTGATAACTTGCATTATTCAAGTTGTGCTCAATATCATCCTCTGTCGCTTTTCTTATAGGAAAATCACAAGAAACCAACAAAGTGGTCATCATAAGCATAAGCAAAATCAATGATATAATTTTCTTCATAACATTTCTCCTTTCAGGATGGACAAACACTGATTTATCCAATAAAAATCTCTTTAATCTGATACTTCGGCTCGCAGGTGACGTTAAGTCCGAGTTTTTTGAGAACCTCGATATCTGCACTGGGAAGCATTACGGTTGAGTGAATGTCGCAGCCTGCAAGTGAGGGCAAGTGTTTGAGGACATATGCCGCAGTTGCCGAGGTGTGCGCGCTGATTGAGAGCGCAATCAAAATCTCGTTTACGTTGAGCTTCTTATAAGTTCTTGAAAGATACTGACACTTAAGCTCACGAACGGGCTCTATTACCTCGGGGGCAAGCAAATGTATCTCGTCGGGAATACCCGTTATCTCCTTGAGCGCATTGAGAAGCATAGCGGAAACGTTTTCAAGCAGCTCGGTAGCTTTACCTGTAATAATTCTTCCGTCATGGAGCTCAATAGCCGCTGCCGGTGCGCCACATTCGGCGCTCTTGTTTTTTGCCGCTTCAACAACTTTTCGGTAATTCTTGGTTATTCCCGCCTGCTGCATAAGCAACTCGATTTTTTGAACGGCATTTCTATTTCTCTCGTTATCGTCATCTCGACAAGCACAGTGAGCGTCAAAATATCTACGCACTATCTCGCGCTTGGACGCATCAATAACATTATCGTCATCAATGATGCAGTTGCCGACCATATTAACACCCATATCCGTAGGCGAAAAGTACGGCGATTGATCGCCATAAATGCCCTTGAATATCGCATCAAGTACGGGGAAAATTTCAACGTCGCGATTGTAGTTGACCGCCATCTCGCCATATTTTTCAAGATGGTAAGGGTCAATCATATTTACGTCATTAAGATCAGCAGTAGCCGCTTCATAAGCAAGGTTAACGGGGTGGCGCAGGGGCTTGTTCCATATCGGGAAAGTCTCAAACTTCGCATATCCCGCCTTGACACCGCGCTTGTTATCGTTATAAAGCTGGGAGAGGCAAACTGCCATCTTGCCACTTCCGGGGCCGGGGCCTGTTACAATTACAAGCTCACGTTCCGTTTCAATGTATTCGTTTTTGCCAAAGCCATCATCACTAACGATTTTTTCAACGTTTGATGGGTATCCATTTATAGTGTAGTGATGATAAATCTTAATTCCCTCTTCAGTGAGCTTTCGCTCAAACTTTGCCACCGCGGGATGAACGGACTCAAATCTCGTAAGCACTACGCTTCCAACGTAAAGTCCAACATTGCGGAAGGCGTCTATAAGGCGAAGCACGTCGAGGTCATAAGTGATGCCGAGGTCTCCGCGAATTTTATTCTTTTCGATATCGTCAGTATTTACAACAATAACTACTTCTGCCTTCTCCTTTAATTGAAGAAGCATTTGAAGCTTGGAATCGGGCTTAAATCCCGGCAAAACACGGCTCGCATGATAGTCGTCAAAGAGCTTACCGCCAAACTCAAGATAGAGCTTGCCGCCAAACTGAGCAATTCTATCCCTAATATGCTTGGATTGCAATTCAATATATTTTTGGTTATCGAAGCTGATTTTCATATCAATTCTCCAAATTAGTCATTTCTTGATTTGAACGCGCGTTCCATATCGCGCTTTGCGTCGTTTCGAGCCATATCCTCACGCTTGTCGTAGAGCTTTTTACCTCGGCAAAGACCAATTTCAATCTTTACACGCGAATTTTTAAGATAGACCTGCAGGGGAATAAGTGTATAGCCCTTTTGAGATACAAGTCCAAAAAGCTTTAATATCTCGCGCTTGTGCAAGAGGAGTTTTTTGGGGCGCATAGGGTCTTTGTTAAAAATATTTCCCTGTTCATATGGGCTTATGTGCATACCAACCACATAAACCTCGCCGTCCTTGATATCACAATAGGATTCCTTGACGTTCACCTTGCCTGCACGAATGCTCTTGACCTCCGTGCCAAAAAGCTCAACGCCCGCCTCGTATCTCTCGTCAACGAAATAATCGTGATACGCTTTTTTATTTTGAGCGATTATTTTTATAGAATTGTTTTTATCCGCCATAATTCACCTATACTATTTTTTCATAAGCAACTCTCGGCTGTCCGTCAAGAAGGTGTATCGTTCCACAGTACTCAAATCCGTTTTTCTCAAGCATCCTTCTCATGGGAAGATTGCCGTGATGAGTATCAACTCTTACGCTCACGTATCCGTTTTCCCTCGCGTATGCCTCTATGAATTCCATAATCTCACGCGCAGTACCCTTTCCTCTGTGAGCGCTGTCGATAGCTATCTTGTGAAGGGCGATATACTCGCCATCACCGATCCACGCGCCACAGTAAATCTTTTTATATGTGGGCTCGCCGTTGAAAATAAGAGCAAAGGTAGCACATATATCATCACCGTCTACAACCGCAAAAGTACGGCCAAGGGAAATATCTTCCTTAACACTTTCACGTGTGGGATAACCGTATTGCCACTGGTCAATACCAAGACGGCCAATACTCTCTCGCGCGTCAGCTATTATTTGCATAATTTTGTCAAGATCTCTTTTTTGGGCAAGTTTAATAGTCATAATTACCTCACTTTTCTCTCCCACATTTTTCGCAGGATTCAGTTTTGCCAAGCGCCATGGCAAGCGCTCGGTTGGCGTGATATATTTTATCCGAATTTAATAATTCCTCGCACTGATCGGTACTGTGCCAAGTGTTTTTGTCTTTGACAAAGAAAACGTCCCCGGCAACAAGCTGATTGTTTTCAATTTGCTCGTATATGCTTTCCAAATTTCCATCACCTGCTCCGCAACGCTCGCAGGATTTTGTTTTCCCCTCTAGCTTTGCAGCCTCAAGAGTTCCGTGATAAATGGTATTCGATCTCGAAAGATAACTGCAAGTGTATGTAGAATGCCAAAGAGAACCCGATGCTGTCCAAAAAACATCTCCGGGATTGGCTAAAAGCGCATTTTCCTTATCCTCAAGCTCCTGCCTGATTGACGATACAACCTCTTCGTTTGCTAAAATTCCATTATTTAAGCTCTTGTCTCCATTTTTATCACAAGAAAACAGAAAAAGAAATGAAATTAAAATCAAACTTAAGGCCACAAGTGATCTT
>CANBDB010000134.1 GCA_947367285.1 uncultured Clostridia bacterium
GACATGTACTGTTTGCACTCATGGAAATTGGATTACTGTGGAACAAACAAAAGAATGTTTCTCTGTTATGTTAGACTTTGAAAATCGTGTTGAAAAAATAAAACTCACTTTTGCAGACAATATTGTTGATGATTATACTTTCTCTGTTCAGTATGTAGAAGCAGATAAGGATTTGTATTATCAAAAGCAAGCAGACGCAAAAAGGAACACCTACATTGAAGCTGCGCAAATTAAGCATTCTACTGGGGCGGATTTGGTTAATATATATTTCCAACCCTGTTGTTCTGATTGCGGAAAAACCGAAATTGAGTTGTGGATAGCAAAGGGAACATTTGCGCCGCGTTCCGGTGGTATGTGTTTTAATCCTTCTTACAAACCCCAATTAACTGGTGGCGAACCAGAACAAATGATTGCAAAGTTCAGCATGGAAGAAGGCTTCCTTTTCAAAGCAATCAACGGTCTTGCTAATGGTGTATATGCATATCGAGTAAGACAGTTTTCTAAAGACAACGAAATGCTTTTTGAAAGCGACTATCAATTCTTCGACATTCGTCCGCAAGGCTCTGGTAGACCCACGGGACATATCAACCGTATATAACAATATTATAGAGAAAGCATCACGGCGCACGTTGTGATGCTTTATCTTTAGACACAAAAAAGAGCCGGCCTTTATAGCCGACTCTTCGTAAAAAGCTATTTGTTACATCATCACCGTCTCTTCGCGGCCGTTGCGGAAGGTGAACATAAGCCGTCCGTCATTGTGAACGGTGATGTGATCAACGCCCTCTTTTTTAGTTTTTATACAAATTATATCTCAGTTCCCTCCGCTCACTTCAAAAACTGTCCAACGCGGTTCATCATGGCAATTTTGTGCTCCATCATACTGTGAGCGTAGCGGTTGAGGGTGATATTGGGGTTTTGATGCCCTAGTATTTCCGCGAGGGTTCTTACGTCCATACCACACTCGAGCGCGCGGGTAGCAAAGGTATGTCTGAGCGCGTGAAAGCTTCTATGCTCTATATCGAGTTTATTCAACAAGCTTGAAAATGCCTTTTGATACGTCCGCACCGGTATTTCTCCGCAGGGTGAAGATATAACGTATTCGCTCCTGCTCATCTTTTTTATCAAGCGCAGGTGCGGTACAATTTGAATTGGTACGGGAATGATTCTTCTTGAGCTTTTTGTTTTCGGGGTATCGATAATCTTAATATGCTTTCCGTTTTCATAACCGTCACGGCAGGTGGCATTTATGGAAATTACACATTTTTTAAGGTCTACGTCCTCCCACTTCAATGCCAAAAGCTCGCCTATACGCATTCCCGTATAAAGACAAAGCAAAACACCAAAGTACTTCCCTCTGGGGTTTTTGAGTATTGCACATTCAATTTTCTTTTGCTCGGCAAGAGTAAAGCACTGAATTCTTCTATCCTCGCACTTGGGGTGCTTGATTCTATCCGAGTATTGAACTTCTATTTTATCTGCCTCTACGGCACTACGCAAGGATTTTTGCAACACGGTCAACACGAGACCGACCGTTCCGGGCGAGAGCCCCTTCCCCGTTTTACAATTTCCGTATCGGGACAGATGATTGACCCAAACCTGAAGAGTTTCAAGGTGAAGGTCATCAAGCTCATATTCGCCCAGATACGGCAAAACGTGAAGGCGCATTACCTCTTTATAATTGTGATATGTTTTCTCCTTCACCGACGGTTTTACATAGTATTCTAACCATTCTTCTATCCACTGTCCATATTTCATAGTGTTTCTCCTTTCGCAATAAAGATGGTCATTTTAAGTATATCAAACATGTCCAAAAACTCAAAATTTGTTTTTTTATATTGCGCAATCGGCTGATTTGTGATATAATTGTCTTTAGTTTATCAAACAAAGGAGTTTTTATGCAAAATAAAGAATTTTTGGGAAAAGAGCCTATTGGAAAGCTATTATTCAAAATGGCAATTCCTACAGTCCTTGCCCAGCTTGTTAATATGCTTTACAATATAGTTGACCGCATTTTCATCGGTCATATGGAAGAAATCGGTGATGCGGCGCTTACGGGTGTTGGTATATGCATGCCGATAATACTTGCCGTTTCCGCTTTCGCCGCCCTTATAAGTGCGGGCGGTGCTCCAAGAGCGTCCATTTTTATGGGCGAGGGCAAGCCAAAAGAAGCGGAGAAAATTCTCGGCAACTGTTTTGCGCTTCAGCTCATTGTTTCCGCGATACTTACTACCATTATTCTCATATTCAACAGACCTCTGCTAATGGCTTTTGGTGCAAGCGAAAACACCATTGGCTATGCGACCGACTATATGGACATCTACGCGCTCGGCACTGTGTTCGTCCAGCTTACGCTTGGAATGAATGCATATATCACCGCGCAAGGCGCTACAAAAATCAGTATGATTTCCGTCCTTATCGGTGCGGCTTGCAATATCGCTCTTGACCCCATATTCATATATGGACTCGGACTTGGAGTTAAGGGCGCGGCTCTCGCTACCGTAATCTCTCAAATGGCATCATGCGCGTGGGCGCTTATGTTCCTTTTCGGAGATAAGACCGTATTGAAGATAAGAAAAGAAAATCTACGCATAGAATTGCGCGTTGTTCTTCCCTGCATCGCTCTCGGACTTGCTCCCTTTATTATGCAAATAAGCGAGAGCGTCATCTCCGTTTGCTTTAACTCCTCGCTCCAGGAGTACGGCGGAGATATAGCCGTTGGCGCAATGACCATTCTCACAAGTGTTATGCAATTTGCAATGCTCCCCCTTCAGGGCGTGGCACAGGGTGCGCAGCCCATCACGAGCTACAACTACGGCGCAAAAAACAAGGAAAGAGTTAAAAAATCCTTCTTCTTGCTTCTCAAGGTAAGCTTAACTTATTCGTTGCTTCTTTGGACTTGCATTATGATCTTCCCCTCCGCTTTTGCAAGTATATTTACCGATAAGCCCGAGCTTGTGGAGTTCGCGGCGCATGCGCTCCGTATCTACTGCGGATGCCTTGGAATATTCGGTATTCAAATTGCTGCGCAGATGACCTTCATCTCGCTCGGAAAGGCTTTTTCATCCATTATCGTAGCGGTGGTAAGAAAATTTGTACTTCTTTTACCCCTCATCTACATTGTGCCGAATTTAGTAGCCGACAAAACCATGGGCGTTTATCTCGCCGAGCCCGTTGCCGACGTGATCGCGGTTACGTTCACTGCAATTCTCTTTGCTTTCCAATTCAGAAAAGCTCTCAGGGAAATGGACAATGCGTAATCAAACAGAAAAATCCCCAATTTTGGGGATTTTTCTATACATTATTGACTTTTTATACATTTTTTGATATAATTTCTTTTATCAATTTAAAGGAGATGATTCTTTTGAAAGAGTTTTTTGGCTTTGGTGGCTACACGCGTGAGCCCGAGGGTTATATGTCCTGGCAACACCTTACTATAGTAACAATCTATATGATAATTATGGTGTCCCTTGCGATCCACTTTGGTAAAAAATATAAAAATGCAGAACCGATTCGCAAAAACAAGGTGCTTATCGTGGCGGCATTGCTGATTGACGGATTAGAATTGTTTAAAATCGTTCTTGGTTGTATTAAGGCTCAAGACCCATTTGATTGGCTCTACAACCTACCGCTATTTTTATGTAGCATACAGCTCATAACCATCCCTCTCTCCGCCTTCGCCAAGGGGCGTATTAAGGAGTCTGCCCTCGATTTTGTGGCAATTTTTGGCCTTCTCGGAGCTGTTTTGGGCACGTATCTTGCAGGCAATAACTACTCCGCATACCCTGTTTTGTCTTTTGATAACGTAGTTTCGGGAATAACTCATTCCATATCCGGCTTTTGCGCGCTTTATATATTAATTACCGAAATGGCCGTTATGAAAAAGAAGAATATTCCCATCACATTTGCTATAATTTTCGGTTTCGGTATTGCGGCATACGTTGCAAACGTTCTCGTGGACTACAATTATATGTTCCTTATGAGAGGTGACGGTACACCGTACGATATTCTTTTCAACCTCGTTGGCGGACACCCCGTAATTTATCCCGTATTGGTAATCGCCTTATTCATCGTATATATCTCCGCTTTTTATTGGATATATTATCTTATTCAAAATAGAAAAGTTCAAAAAAATACATAACGAAAGCACCTCACACGTCGTGTGAGGTGTTTTTCAATATGTAAATTGGGATTTAGCGAGAAGTTAGTTTTGTTTTGGAATAGCAGGGGGCTTTTTTGAAAAGCCGCCCCCTGCACCCCCGAAAAACTTTTAAAGCAT
>CANBDB010000135.1 GCA_947367285.1 uncultured Clostridia bacterium
TCAAAAGAAGAAATAACACATTCTTTATCAATAAATTTCTTTGCAAGCTCTTTCATTTCGGTATTGCCCCCTGATTTCCTTTTTTTAATTATTTTTCTTATAATTACAGCCTTCCGTCGATTGCGGAACATAATAAATATGATAATCCATAGGAAGATTATCGGTATGTATGTTGATGGATTCAATCTATCACCTCCGAAAATATAGGTCAATTGTTTATATACTGAACACCAACATTGTCCGTTGTTGTAAATCCTGCATTTTTGAAAGTCTTTTTATCGCTAACACAATAAACATAGTTTCCGTTTTGAGCAAGAATGTAATAGTCGTCGGAATATAGTTCACAGTACAGTTCAAAAATTTTCGCAGAATCTTCAGCAGATAGTCCATATACTATATCAATAAATTTGCTTTCTTTTTGTGCTATAACGCGGTCAACAACCAAATCAGAGCCTTCAACGGTAGTTTGCGTTTTAATTTGATAGCCCTTATCTTCTAAATTTTCTATGAGAATTTCTCGTTTTGGAACGATTTTGTCGGGATCGGGGACGCCGTTTGTATTCGTAGAATCACCACAACCAACAAAGCACACGAGTAATAGTGCTGATATAATTATTGCGATAAGCCTTTTCATTTTTCGCCTCACTGTTTGCAATACCACTCCATAAAAGCGGATGTGTTATCTTCGCTGACATAGTTTTTGTCGTTCTTCAAAAGATAAAGCATTCGCTCATCTTCTTCCGTCCTATCTTTTTTGGAATCTATTCCTTTTGTCAGCATATTTATCATAAACTTATTGATTCCACGGAGTTTGGTCTTATCCATACCGCCCTGCATAGTGAAAAGCGGAATTTCTTCGGAAAGAGCGTTTGCCTTACGAACTTCATCAAGGGCAGTTCCGGTATCGCAAAGACCAACGGCACAAATGGCAGAAATCTTGTATTTCTTCGCCGCCTTTTTGTATCCCTTGATTCCGTTGGCAAATAGCCAACCAAGATATATAATCTCCGTTCCGCTTGACAACTGTTTTTGGGCTCCGCTCAAAGCATATACGGGCAATCCCGTTTTTTCACCAAGTATTTTCGCATACTCAGCGGTATGTCCTGTATTAGATGTATAAACAATAGCTTCCATTTTCCCTCCAAATTAAAAAGTGCGTGACCGAAGCCACGCACAAAAAACGCAAACTCCGAGTCGCTAAACCAACTTGAATACGACAGAGCTAATCTGCTTTCTACAAGTGGAATTTGCATTTTTATCAAATCCATTATGTAGAAAGCCGAAAAAAGGGCATAGTACCCCCTTGGAAACAAATAAGCTCGTTTTTTAACATATTAAGTTGGTTTAGCGTTATTATTATATCACTTTTTTATGAATAAATCAAGGCATTTTGACGGATTTGTGCCTCTTGATTTTATAAAAATTGCCCTCGCTCCGTTGTGGAACGAGGGCTTGACTTACGATTATCATACAAGCGCCACTATAATCAGTATAATACCAATTACAATGTACAGAGAACTCAAAATTCTAAATGCATTTTTAACTTTTGTGCTTTTTAGTGATTCGTGTGATATTTTTGGATTTTTCAGCAACATAAAAAATTGAGGAAACAATATCATCAGAACTGCAATGCTTGTAATTATAATACCTGCAACTAACATAGCGTGCGATCTCCTTGGTTATTCATCATTCTGAAATTCGAGAATATCCAATACAAAACTGATTGAAATATTGGGGATTTGTATTACTTATTATTTTCATTGTGATATTCTTTTAAAGCATCTTTGATTGCTTTTTTTATTACAAAATATGCAACAACTGCAATAAATCCAATTATCATTAAATACATAAATAATGCTGCTATACTTCCCATATAATCCTTTTCCTCCTTTTCGCCAAATTCCAATTTTTCAATCCTTCTGATACTCAAGAATATCTCCGGCTTCGCAATCAAGCACCTCACAGATTGCCGCAAGGGTGGAAAAGCGGATAGCCGTGACCTTGTTATTTTTGATCTTGGAGAGATTAACGTTGGAGATTCCTACGCGCTCGGCAAGCTCGTTCAGCGAGATTTTTCTTTCCACCATCATTCTATCAAGTCGAAGTATTATCTTTCCCATTCCGTCACCTCTTAAAGAAGTCCGTCAACATCATTTTCAAGTTCTACACCGTGAGCAAAGAACTGTGAGAAACAAAGAACAATAATACCCATAGAGATACCGCCCATATCAATGCTGATTTCTGCAAAATCCACTCCGCATACCAAACGAGTAATCACACTCATAATAAATCCGATTACGGGAATGGCAATCGCAAAAATACCGATCTCTCTCATCATACGAACATTGTCCTTTTGAAAAGGTGTGGAGTTTTCCGACTTTTTAAAGATCAGATGCAGATTGCGGAATATCATAGCCACAACAACCATAAGTAATGCAGCACCGATGCAGAAGATTATAAAGGCTGCAACGTTTAATTCTCCGTTTACAACGGGAGCGCCCATCTGGAAACCGTAAACAGATAAATCTTCGCGAGCGAAATTTTCTGCAACCAAGCTTTTGAAGTTCTCGACGCTGTTATTTGCAATAATAATACCAATAGCAGCAATCGCCATTCCTACAGCTCCTATCCAATGGAACACCTCAAAAATTTTTGTTATGGCTTTGCCAAATGTGTTAAGACTTTTCATTGTTTAAACCTCCAAATGAAAATAATTTTGTCTTTCCGGTTCGACAGTATAATTATAGCACCATTTTTTACGCTTGTCAATAGTTTTTTAATGTTTGTCGATAATTTTTATATTTTTGCAATTAAATCGTGTTGACATTTGTAATTAGATTTGGTACAATATGCTTAATATTTACAGCAACTTTTATGGAGGCAAATATGGACAAAGCATTATACCCGATAATATTCAAGCGCAAATCGTTTCACCTGTTTCGTGAGACCGATCATATAAGTCAAGCCGAGCTTGAACAGATAGCGGCACAATACAAGACCTTTTCTCCGCTTGTTGATAATATCCAAACCGCCATCCGCATCGTACCTACCGATAAGACCACCTGCAAGCGTGGGCAAGAATACTGCATACTCTTATACAGCGAACGTAAAGATAACTACCTACAAAACATTGGCTATATCGGAGAACAGCTTGATCTGTATCTCGCATCCTTAGGAATCGGCGCGCTTTGGTTCGGTATAGGCAAAACCGATGAGCCTATCTACAACGGTCTTGACTTTGTAATTATGATTGCGATTGCCAAGGTTTCCGAGGATAAGTTCCGCAAGGATATGTATAAGAGCAAGCGCAAGTCGCTTGATGAGATATGGAACGGTGAGCATTACCGTGAGATCGGCAACATCGTAAGATTTACGCCAAGTGCCTGCAACACACAACCGTGGAAGGTAACGGCAGAAGAAAGAACCTTGACCGTTTACCGCTACAAGAAGCCGGGCAAGCGCGGTATTATGCCTGCGGATAAGGTGGCACACTATAACCGTATTGATATTGGCATCTTTCTGTGCTTTCTTGAACTTTGCCTGATGCAGAATGACATCTCGTATGAACGTGAGCTTTTTACGGATACCGCCGAGGATGATTGTGAGGAAGTGCTGACCGCAAAATATAAGTTGATATGAAGATAGCGGCAAAGGATTTTTCGTCCTTGCCGCTATATTTTTCAGTTGTAATCTCATCGACAAATTGGAATTTGTTTATTTCTTAATGATAGTGTTTCATCATTTTATTATAGAGCTTATAGATTCCGCATCTCCAACACAGCACCATACCGAGCACTGCGCCTACAGCTGCCTGCAAGATCTGATACGGCATTTTGAGGATTGCGTATTCGGGTGTACTGTAAATAAAAGCTCTGCCGAGTGAGTAACCAACTACCATAATAACCGCGCCTACCGTCACTCCTATGCCTGATGAAATAATGGGATGCTTCTTCATAACATAGTGAGAAAAGACAGATATTACAACCGCCTGTAATCCGTGTGTTACAAGAGAGACGAACATCGGAAGCGGATAGAAGAACAGATCGCCAAGAAAAGCCCCTACACCGCCAACCATAAACGCTGCAAACGGGTCAAGCATAATTGCCGCAAGGCATATTACTATATCGTTCATGTAGAGATGACCACCGGGAACGGGGACACCGAATGAACTCATTGCCACATTGACTGCCATAAGCATAGCCGTTGTACATAGCCATACTGTTGTTCTTTTTGTTTTATTTTTTGATTGCATATACATATTCTCCTT
>CANBDB010000136.1 GCA_947367285.1 uncultured Clostridia bacterium
TTTAATGATACGGCGACCACCGAGATCTACACCTATTAAGTCGTCGGCAGCGTCAGATGTGTATAAGAGACAGATTGTTGACATTTCTCTTGATATATGGTATAATGTGCCTGTAAAAATTCATCCTATTGCTTATAGTATGTACTTTTCGGTGCATACTTTTTGTTTTTTAGTTGAATAACAAAAAAGCAGGTTCTAAATTTAGAACCTGCTTTTTCAAATATTCTCTATCGCGACGGTAAGTCCCTTAACGATATCTTCCATCGGCATTGAAGGGGATTTTCCCTGCTCCGAGGAATATGGGACATGGATAAATCCAATTTTAATATCACTCCCGTTGTACTGCGCGAGCAACGTGTACAATACGTCGTTGCAAATGTACGCCCCCGCAGAATAGGACACCTGGGACGGCACGCCCGAGGAATTTATCGCCTCGGCAATTTTTCTCACGGGCAAAGTGGAAAAATATGCGTCATTTCCATTTTCAATTATCCTCTCATCACAAGGTATGTTCCCTTTGTTGTCGGGAATGGCAGCATGGCGGAGATTTATGCCTACAAGCTCGGGAGTTATAGCACTCCGACCGCCTGCCTGACCGACGCAAATAATAACGTCAGGTGAAATCTCCTTCGCGGAATCCAACACAATTCTTGCCGCCTCACCGAACACCACGGGCAAGCGCAGCTTTGTTAAAGTATATCCGTTTATCTCTTCAGAAAGACTCGACACCGCCTCCCAGGAGGGATTGATTTGCTCTCCTCCAAAAGGCTCAAATCCTGTAATTAATAACTTTTTCATACTTAAACTCTGTTCACGTTGATGGTGTGCACCTTTGCAGGCTCATCCTCTACTGCATAACCGAGCGCAACACCAAGAATAGGAGTAAATCCATCGGGAATACCAATGGCATTCTTCAATTCATCACTTTTCTCAATCGCAGGCATCGGGCCGCCCAAAATTACACTGTCAATGCCGAGATCAGTAGCCGCTATAACCATATTTTCAATTACGATACCGACGTTAGCGGCATCCATTCCCTCGCGGTATGCAGGCATTGAAGACACAACGATCATAGTTTTTGCCCCATAATCCATATTCTTTCTGATTCCGACCAGCTTGAACATAGACTCCTCAGCTTCCTTATATATTTTAGTCAGCATCTCCTCATTTTGCACCACGGTAATATGCAAGGTATCGTATCTACCCATACCAATAGGCGCAGCGCATCCCGCTTTTATAATAGTTTCAAGCGCCTCCTCGGAAATTTGCTCCGATTTATACGCTCTCGTTGATTTTCTTGCAAAAATAGCATCTAAAGTATTCATATTTTTTCTCCTTTTATTAATTTCGCTCTGCGACGTAAACGAGGAGATCCTCCTCACCGTCATTGTATTCCTTAACCAACCTCATTCCATTGGCTCTTGCGGTCGAGTACGACGGAACGTTTTCCTTGTTCATATACGAATAAACTCGATCATGATTTGTATTCTCAAAGAACCACGCCTTCACCGCGGTGCACGCCTCTTTTGCATAACCCTGACGCCAATGTCTTTTGTTTATATGATAACCGATCTCGTGAAGGATCTCGCCGTCAATATTTTGGAGAGAAATACCGCAATCTCCGATAAATTCACCCGTTTCCTTAAGCTCAAGCGCCCAAAGACCAAATCCGTTTTCGGCATAGCTTCTGATGCACCAATCCAGCCATCTCTGCACACCGTTTTCATCATACGGGCGCGGGTAATACTTCATAGTTTCCGCGTCACAAATAATGTCGCGCAAGCCGTCAAAATCCTCTTGAACGTACTCGCGGATAATCAGTCGCGGAGTTTCCATAATTATCTTTTTATTTTGATTTTGTGCCATACTATAACTACTTTACTCCTCACTCTGCAATTCAACAATTATAAGTTCAGGCCTATTATTGATTCTAATTGGAACAACACTGTTTCCAAGCCCTCTACTGACAATCATAGTTGTATTCTCTTGTATGTACATACCCGAATCATATTTCGGGAACCATCCTTGGTCGGGAGCCAAAAGACCACCAATAAGGGGTAATCTGAATTGACCGCCATGCGCATGACCGCTTAGAACGAGATCGTATCCGCAAGAAACGTATTCATCAAAGTATTCGGGCCTATGCGAAAGTAATATCGTAAAATGCTCTTTTGTTGCCATTTTGGAGAGCGTTTTTGAAAAACCGTATGAGTAATCAGGATCGTCTATTCCCATCAAAACAATTTTTTCTTCTTCTTTCTCCAAAAATACACTCTCATCATGTAAAACAACCACTCCAAAAGCAATCATTTTATCTTCAAAATTAGAAAATGCTATTCGCCCGAGCCATCCCTCATGATTGCCTGTAATATAGTAACACGGAGCTATTTTCATAGCTTTCTCTATAAAATTCAGTGCCACCTCGGTATTGGTATGAAAGTAATCAATAGTATCACCTGTAATTACAATAATGTCAGGATTTGCATTATCTAGTATATTGAGTAACTGAGCATTATTTTGACCAAATTCAGCATTGTGCAAATCGGAAACATGAGCTATTTTAAATCCGTCAAAGGAAGTTGGTATTTGCTCATCGTATATCACGTAACTATTTTCTTCGATAGTTGTGTTAGACCAAATAAGCCAAACGACAAAAGCAATAATTAAAATAGAAATTATTGCGCTTTTAGTTTTATTACTCTTGATATAATTAATAAGTTTATCCATTATCAAACCTCTTCCTAACTTGATATCATAGTATCATAAGTTATAATTTTTGTCAAGGAAGAAAAGAGCCCCTGCGGAATTACTCCGCAGGGGTTGTGTTTTAGTTATACGTTACCGTTCCGTCCTTGGCGATTTGACCGTCAGTACAGTAGATAGTGTAATCATAACCATATTCTTGCCAAAAGCTATCCCATCCATCACGCTTTTGAATGGCATTCCATCTTAATATTGTGCCGTTATAGTTAATGGTGTTAAGATTGGGACACTCCACTGCAATTTGTGAATTCATTAATTTTACGCTACTTGGAATATCAATGCTTTTCAAATTATGATTCAATGAAAAAGCCCACGCTTGAATATAAGTAACGCCCGCAGGAATAGTAAATTCGGTCTCTCTCTTTCCTCCGGGATATTGATATAACACTTTCATTGTTTTGTCATACAAAACACCATCTACCGAAATATAGTACTTATTATTAGCATCGACATTAATGTTTTCCAAATAATAACAACAAACGAAAGGTAAATTCAAGGTTTCAACGGAAGCAGGAATATCGACCTCTGTTAAAGAATAACAGTATCCGAATCCAAATCCATCTATTTTCTTAAGGTCTTTAGGCAAATCTATTTCAGGCAGATATATGCAGTGCATAAATGCACCCTGACCTATATTTATTAACGTTGATGGAAAATCAACACTGGCAAGGCTCTCGCAATACCAAAAAGCAAAATCTTTGATATCCGTCAAACCTTCGGGAAACTTAATTTCCTTAAGATTTGAGCATTCATAGAAGGTTCGTTCTTGAATTTCGGTAACTTGCTGAGGAATGTTAATGCTTTCCAAAAGTGAACAACCCTCAAAAGCGCTTTTGCCTATTTGTGTAATGGTATCAGGCAAAGAAACCGTCTTAAAATCGCAGTTCATAAAAGCATTATCTGCTATGGCAACGACTCCGTATCCGTCTATTTCTTCCGAAATAACAAGATCTTCACCTCTAAAATTTCTAATGCCCGTTATCGTACAGGTTGCGCCATCTACATTTATTTCAAATTCCAATTTGCTTGAATTTAAGTCCTCACAGGATGAAAACAGTAATGTTATCAATGTAAGAATTAATATAACACAAATTTTAGAACTAACTTGCTTCATATACCCCTCCAAAATTACAATATTTTCTATTCACATTATACAATAAGAAAATAAAGAAGTCAAGTAAAAAAGAGACCCCCTATGATTAACCTACAACTGCTGCGCAGTGTGTAGGCAAGTTTGACTTGTGTGTTTTACAACACACATTTGCTTTGCAAACCGTCAAAGCTTGGTCAGACAGCAATTTGTAACCAAATTGCCCTGAATGTTGTTCTACGAGGACTTTGGATAAAGTGTAAGAAGAAAAAGCCAAGAAAAAAGCACCGCTTTTGCGGTGCTTTTCTCTTGTGCTCATAGAATAAAATTGCAACCTTTGATTTTAGTGAAATATT
>CANBDB010000137.1 GCA_947367285.1 uncultured Clostridia bacterium
GCTCTTTACTTGTTTATGAAAGTTCTTTGAGCGAGTAAGAAAAATAGTGTTCTCCAATTGATTGTGGCTAAGGTCTTCAATTAGAATTTTATAGTAACTATCTACAAATTCATACGCCAAATGAATACTAAATATTTGACAACCGCAATGTATTTTGAAATAATAATTTAGCCAATTGTTTGTTGGAGCAAACTTTACATCTCCATTAATAATGTATTCACCTAACATCGAAAGAATAGTTTGAGTTGCTTTGTTTTCTACCATATAATCCTCCTTCCTGCATTTGCAATCCACCATAAGTTATGCAATTTATTGCCGTATTTTAACCTATATAACACCTTAAGTTCTGTGCCGTAAGCAGACTTCATCATTCTAAAGAATCCTCTTCCATCGCTACCAACATGTACAAACTTATACCCAGCATTAAATTTATCAATGATAAATCGCACATTATCCAATGTTCCAGCATATCTCATAGCATCCGTTGCGGCATTAAAATTATGCAAAGCTCCAAGCGCGTTTAGTGGTCCATATCCACCATAAAACGTAGCTCCTATATCCCACGCTCTGTCCATAACCCTATGCATATCATTACCCAACACAACGGTATCGTACAAATCATCAAATCTATTAATTCCTTGACCAACATATGCAACTTCATCCAATTTAGATGCCGCTTTAATTAAGCTACTTCCAGTCAAAAACGGTACAATTGCAAAAGCAACATCTAATGCTAACCACCCCACATTTTCCAAAGAAGGATTTTTGTACAAATCGTATATGCTCCATCCGATAGATAATATATCCAAAATAGTTTCCCAAGCATTTCCACTCGGATCCGCATAGTTAACAGGGTCGTTGTTACAATATGCATAGAGATTAAGACCATTAGGTGATTCGGGGTCAAGATATGCTGTATCATCAGGAGAAATAAATCTTCTCCATTCGGGGGAATAATAACGTGCATTAAGGAAATACCAACCTGTTTCGGAGTCGAGGTAATAGCCTCTGTATCCAATTCCATTATACACCGCAAAAAATCCGTTGTCAATAATCAAATTGCCGCGTACGTTTCATTGGCAATTTTGAAAAATCGGCTTATATTTCCCTACCCCGTGGCATATATTTTAGCAAAAAAACTTGGGGGAAAATGAATTGGACAACAAAAATCGGCGCGGGCTTACCTCGGCAGAGGCACTCGCCTCTCGAAGCAAGTTTGGCGCAAACAAAATGACTAAACAAAAGAAAAAAAGCTTCCTGCGAGCGTTTTTTGAAAACCTCGGAGACCCCGTTATCCGCGTTCTCCTTATCTCGCTCGCGGTAAATATAATATTCACATTTCACGAGATAGATTGGTTTGAAACGGCAGGCATTGCCGTGGCAATTTTGGTCGCAACAACCGTCTCCACCGTCTCGGAGCGCTCGTCCCACTCCGCCTTTGAAAAGCTCAACGCGACCACCAAAAGCTCCTGCCGTGTCCTGCGCGACGGAGAAGTAAAAATTCTCCCCACCGACGATGTGGTGGTGGGCGACACGGTACTCCTCGAAGCAGGTGAAAAAGTCTGCGCGGATGGAATTTTGGTAAGCGGAGAGCTACACCTCGACCAATCGGCACTCACGGGCGAGAGCAAGGAAACACGCAAAACACCCCTCAATTATGGGTTATATTCCCCACCCGAGCCCAATAGCGAACATTTATCGCCATCCTCTCCCCACTCCTGTCTCGGTGGTTGCCTTGTCAGCTCGGGCGAAGGCGAGATGCTCGTGTGCCGCGTGGGCGACTCATCCTTCCTTGGCGGAATAGTCCGAGAGCTGCAGTCGGACACGCGTGAAAGCCCCCTTAAGCTCCGACTTTCAAAGCTTGCAAAGCAAATCAGCGTTCTCGGCTACGGTGCGGCAGTTGTAATCGCACTACTTAGCCTCTTTTCATCAATTTTCATTGAAAGCGAGTTCGTCCGAGAGGTCATTTTGGTAAAGCTGACCGACCCCGAATTTATGGTGGGCGAGCTTTTACACTCCATAACTCTCGGTCTTACGGTAGTCATAATGGCGGTTCCCGAAGGTCTGCCAATGATGATTGCCGTGGTGCTCTCCTCAAATGTCAAAAAGATGCTCCGAGATAACGTCCTTGTCAAAAAAAGCGCAGGAATTGAGGCGGCGGGCAGCATGAACATACTTTTCACGGACAAAACGGGCACTTTGACACGCGGAAAAATGTCGCTCGAGAGCTTTATTTTGCCCGATGGGAACATTCTCTCCCCCACGGCTCTCAAAAGTGAAAATCCAAGTATTTTTTCCGCCTTTTGCGAAAATGCACTCTACAACAGTTCAGCGCGCGTATCAGGGCGCAAAATTCTTGGCGGAAATGCCACCGAGCGTGCACTTATCGAGCGCGCTGCCAAGCATTTTTCACCCGATTATTCGAAAATAAAATGTAAAGTCCCCTTTGATAGCAAAACTAAATTTTCAAGCGCCACCGTGGGCGCAAAAATCTATTATAAGGGCGCGCCCGATATTCTAAATCCGTCAATTCGAGATGGGAATTTCAATAAAAATGCCGTCGAAAATGCGATTTTCAAGACTCAAACGGACGGAAAACGAGTAATTTCCCTATGCGAGAGCGACGTTGGAAGCAAAAATTTGCGCTTCGTGTGTGCCGCCGTGATATCAGACGGAATTCGTCGCGAGGCGCGAAATTCCGTTGAAGCCCTAAGGCGCGCAGGGGTTGACGTGGTAATGATAACGGGCGATGGACTTGCAACCGCTGTGTCGATCGCGCAAAACGTGGGGATTTTGAATTCCCGACACACCCTGGCGCTCACTCATGATGAACTTTGCGCAATGACGGACTCCGAGGTTGCAAAATCCCTTCCCCACCTTGCTGTGGTCGCACGTGCCCTACCTAGCGACAAGAGTCGCCTTGTCAAAATTTCGCAATCGCTTGATATGGTGGTGGGAATGACGGGCGACGGGATCAATGATGCACCCGCGCTCCGCGCAAGCGACGTTGGATTTTCAATGGGCAACGGTGCGGACGTCGCCAAAGAGGCGGGCGACGTGGTCATTCTCGACAACAATCTTGCCTCAATAGTACGCGCGGTGCTTTACGGACGGACGATTTTTAAGAGCATTAGAAAATTCTTGGTTTTTCAGCTCACAATGAACTTTTCGTCCGCGCTCGTTTGTATGCTCGGGCCGCTTTTCGGCTTTGAAACGCCAATCACCGTATCGCAAATGCTCTGGGTGAATATGATTATGGACACCCTCGGTGGTCTTGCCTTTGCGGGCGAAGCACCACGAAAACGCGCGTTGCTCGAAGCCCCCAAGCGCCGTGATGAGCCGATTTTGAACAAGTACATGGCGCACCAAATTTTTATAAGTGGCGGTTTTTCGGTGCTTATTTCAATGCTTTTCCTGAAAATGCCGTTCTTCACCTCGCACTTCCGCGAGAGCGAGAACGACCTCGTGCTTCTCTCCGCGTTCTTCGCACTTTTCATATTTTTGGGTGTAATGCAGTGCATAAATTCGCGTACGGATCGCCTCAATCTCTTCTCGGGAATTGCCAAAAACCCCGCCTTTATATTGATCCTGTGCATAATTTGCGCCATTCAGGTGTCCTTCGTCTACCTCGGTGGCGCCGCCCTGCGCTCAACACCCCTTAGCGTCCACGAGCTCCTCTTTACTCTCACCACCGCCTCGCTCGCCATTCCCTTCGAGTTTCTACGGAAACTCTCTTGGCGATTGTCAGGTCACAACGACGGCTTTTAACTTACTTTTTTGAAAAAAAGTAAGCAAAAAACTTTTATGGAGCTTCGCGGTTCTCGCAATTTAGTCTTGTGTGATTTTTTAGTTTGCATCACGAACCAAGTGTATTAATAGGTAGGCAAAAAACTTTTGGCGCGGCTTCGCCCGCTTTTTGAAAAAAGCTTGGCAAAAACTTTTATCGCAGCTTCGCCCGCTTTTTGAAAAAAGCTTGGCAAAAACTTTTATCTCGGCTTCGCCATTGTCGCAATAACATATTACTAAATTTTATAGACACATCACGAACCAAGTGTATTAATAGGTAGGCAAAAACTTTTGGCGCGGCTTCGCCCGCTTTTTGAAAAAAGCTTGGCAAAAACTTTTATAGCGGCTTCGCCATTGTCGCAATAACATATTACTAAATTTTATATACACATCACGAACTAAATGTATTATATAGTAG
>CANBDB010000138.1 GCA_947367285.1 uncultured Clostridia bacterium
TTTTTTTTTTTTTTTTTTTTTTTTTGTTTTTTTTTTTTTTTTTTTTTTTTTTTTTTTTTTTTTTTTTTTTTTTTTTTGTTGTTTTTTTTTTTTTTTTTTTTTTTTTTTTTTTTTTTTTTTTTTTTTTTGTTTTTGTGGGGATGTTTTTGTGTTTTTATTTTTTTTTGATAAAAATGCAGATGCTCTTCTTTGCATACACTATGAGGTTTTGTAAAGTTTTTGTTTGGCGACAATCGGAGCTATGTGTTTTTTGTGCGCTGACTTCGGTTGGCGCACTTTTTATTTCCCGACGGGGTTACGTGAAAGAGAAAAGGATATGAAAAAGAATCATCTAATTACCATTATTGCGTGCGCAATTGCTCTTGTTGCAATTGTAGTTGTCCTCATTTTAGTATTTGGTAAACATGAACACACTTGGAGCGAATGGCAGGTATCAAAAGCAGTCACATGTGATAACGACGGATTGAATATTCGTGTTTGTGATAAATGTGGAGAAAGTCAATCAATGATTACTTATGCCCAAGGTCACTCTTGGGGTGCTTGGTCTCCCACGAAAAAAGCAACATGTACGGACAATGGGCTTGAAACTCGTGTTTGTGATAAATGCGGAGAAAGTCAGTCAAAGACTACTTATGCCAAAGGTCACTCTTGGAGTTCTTGGTCTGTCACAGAACAATATACATGTACAACCAATGGTTCAAAAGAACGAGTATGTTCATGCGGCGAAAAAGAAACCCAAATTATAGTTGGAGGACATTCTTGGGAATCAGCAACATGCGTTGATCCCAAAACGTGCAAAAATTGTAACCTTACCGAAGGAGAAGCTCTTGGTCATGTTGGAATGATTGGATCGGAATGTACACGTTGTAAGCAAATAATATACCCTAAAGTTAATATGCCTAGAACACCCATGGCGGTGTATCATAGTAGTGCTCTAGGCACTATTATAATAGAAATAACACAGCTCTCATATAAATTTACTTCAAGCAACAGGATATCAGTTTCGTTTTCTGCGGAAGTAGTATCTGTGTCTGACGAACCCTTAGCAAAATTAACTATTTCTGTGTTGGATTCTGACGGTTATAAAATTGGGTCTGGTTCATGGATGGATGTTTATCCTAGTTTTGGAGACAAATACAAAGAGAGTGTATCTGTTTCATTAGAGTTGGACGAGAATTGTTCTGAAATTACTATTGTGATTGAATAAGTCCATGTTTGAAATATTAATAGAACCCCCGAAATTGAGATTTCGGAACTCTACATAACGAAAAAGGAGCGCACTGCGCTCCTTTCTTTTTACCCATCCCAATATATGAATATGGCATATTAACATTTATAGAAAACACGGCACTTGATTGAGTGCCGTGTTGCTTTAGTTGTCGTATATATTCCCACTTCCCATTTTTCTTTCCCATGTGCCGGGCAGGAGAATGAGTTTGTTTTGCTTCAATGATGCTTGTACGTCGATAATATTTTGATTAGAAGATCCTCTAAATAGAAGCGCGGAACTTTTTAATTCTTCTACAAATTTTCCGTCCACCAAAACGTCTATCAACTCGAGCAATTCCTTGACGTTTTCCTCGCCCTTTTGCGCTTTGGGAAGAAGCTCGTTTTCAAATGAAAATCCGCTATAACACCATACTTTTTTGTCAGGTATAGCTCGCTTAAACTGCTTCAAAAGCTCGACCAGTGCCGCTTGGTTTTCGGGTTCAAATGGCTCACCGCCAAGCAGGGTTAACCCTTCGACAAACGAGGGCTTGGTCGCCTCAATAATACGGTCAATTTCCACTTGTGTAAACGGTTCACCGTAATTAAAATTCCACGTTTCGGGGTTGAAGCAACCCTTACAGTGATGCCTGCAGCCGCTGACAAAAAGAGAAGTGCGGACCCCCGGGCCGTTGGCTATATCATTTTCCCTTATAAGTGCATAGTTCATAATATCCTCGATTAACAATCCCTTGCATAGCTGCAAGGGATTGTTTTGTTTGTATTAAAGGTGAAGTACTCTTTCTTTTATTTCTTGAGTTCTTCCTTGGTTCCAGTACTGTGTACCGATATATCCGCAAGTTCTTCTTGCAACGTTCATTGTGGACTGATCAACGTTTCCGCAGTTGGGACATCTCCAAACAAGCTTGCCGTCAACATCAACGATCTCAATTTCTCCGTCAAAACCGCATACCTGACAGTAGTCGCTCTTTGTGTTGAGTTCGGCATACATAATGTTATCATAGATAAATCTCATTACGGAAAGCACTGCACTGAGGTTATTTTGCATATTGGGTACTTCTACGTAAGAAATAGCACCACCGGGAGAGAGCGCCTGGAATTTTGCTTCAAGAGCAAGCTTTTTGAACGCGTCAATTTCTTCGGTAACATGAACGTGATAACTGTTTGTTATGTAAGTCTTGTCAGTAATACCTTTTCTTATGCCAAAGCGCTTTTGCAAGCATTTAGCAAATTTATATGTTGTGCTTTCAAGAGGCGTACCGTAAAGGGAATAGTCGATGCATTCCGCCGCCTTCCACTTTGCCGTGTACTCGTTGAGCTTGCGCATAATTTCAAGTCCGAGTGCCTCGCCGTCGGGCTCAGTGAGCTTCTTGCCGTTAAGCGCAAGCACACATTCCCAAAGACCTGCATAGCCAAGAGAAAGAGTAGAATAACCGCCATGGAGATACTTGTCGATAGTTTCACCCTTGGGAAGACGGAGCAGTGCGCCGTGCTGCCACAAGATCGGTGCTGCATCCGAAAGAGTACCTGTAAGGCGCTCGTGACGGCACTGAAGTGCCTTGTGACAAAGCTCCATTCTCTCGTCGAATATCTGCCAGAACTTGTCCATATCGCCTTCAGCGGAGAGACCGATATCTACAAGATTAATTGTTACAACGCCCTGGTTAAATCTACCGTAATACTTGGGTTGACCGTTTTCATCAACGTAGGGTGTGAGGAAGCTTCTGCAACCCATACAAGTATAGCAGTGACCGTCACCATTTTTGTCAATCTTGTTTTGAAGCATAATCTTTTCGGAGATATAGTCGGGAACCATTCTCTTTGCAGTGCATTTGGCCGCAAGCTTGGTGAGATAATAATAAGGGCTATCTTCGTGAATATTATCCTCTTCAAGAACGTAGATAAGCTTGGGGAATGCAGGGGTTACCCACACGCCCTTTTCGTTTTTAACGCCTTCATATCTTTGTTTGAGAGTTTCCTCAATAATTAGAGCAAGGTCTTTCTTTTCGCGCTCGTTCTTTGCCTCGTTGAGATACATAAATACCGTAACGAACGGAGCTTGTCCGTTAGTCGTCATAAGAGTAACAACCTGGTACTGAATGGTCTGAACACCGCTTTTGATTTCTTCAAGGAGTCTCTCCTCCGCAATTCTATCTATATCCTCTTCTTTAACTTCAGGGAATATACTACGGAGTTCTCGTTCCACTTTTACTCTTATTTTTTGACGGCTAACGTCAACAAAAGGTGCGAGATGAGTAAGTGAGATACTCTGACCGCCGTATTGACAAGAAGCAACCTGCGCAATTATTTGAGTAGCAATATTGCAAGCTGTGGAAAAGCTATGGGGCTTTTCTATCATTGTTCCACTAATAACTGTGCCATTTTGAAGCATGTCCTCAAGGTTTACAAGGTCACAGTTGTGCATATGCTGCGCGAAATAGTCGGAGTCGTGGAAATGAATAATACCTTTTTCGTGCGCTTCTACAATTTCAGCGGGGAGCAAAATTCTCTTGGTAATATCTTTGCTGACCTCACCTGCCATATAGTCTCTTTGTACACTATTTACAGTGGGATTTTTGTTAGAATTCTCTTGCTTTACTTCCTCATTATTGCACTCGATAAGACTCAAAATTTGCTCGTCGGTAGTATTGGATTTTCTGACAAGAGCGCGAGTATAACGATAGGTAATATATCTTCTGGCAACGTCAAAAGCGCGCTGATTCATTATTTGATCTTCAACCATATCTTGAATTTCTTCAACGTTAAGCGAGCGATTCATGTGTAAAGCGGCCATTTCAACGTCTTCGGCAATTCGCTTGATTTGAATTTCACTCATTCTTGCACTGGGAACAACGCTTTCGTTGGCTTTTGTAACTGCAATAACTATTTTTTGAGGATCGAACGTAACTTCCGAACCGTTTCTTTTGATAATCTTCATAAAGCCCTCCTAAAAAT
>CANBDB010000139.1 GCA_947367285.1 uncultured Clostridia bacterium
TAATAATACCGTTGCAAATATGGAGAAGTACTCAAGTGGCCGAAGAGGCGTGACTCGAAATCTCGTAGGACGTTAACGCGTCGCGTGGGTTCAAATCCCACCTTCTCCGCCAAAAAGAGCAGTTCAAAATGAACTGCTCTTTTTTACGTTCCGGTACTTTCGTAGCATTTGATAAGCTTGTTCCAAGTGAAAATACAAATCGAGGTGAAAACCGTGGTAAAAGCAAGCATTGATATGCAAAGCAATGCAGGATTGTGTATCGGCGCGAAAAGATTTTCAAATGGGAAAAATAAACAAAGGCCAAGCGGAATTATGAATGTTAAGATAACTTGGATAAACTTGGGATAAATCTTCATGGGGTATTTGGTATAACCCGAAAAGTTATAAATGAACTGAAGCAAGGGTCCACTGCGCTTGAATTTGAATGCTAAGGAGGCAACTAAAATTTTAAATGAAGAAATAATTACAGCGGCGCAAACAATGCCCAAAATTACGGTTATAATTGATCCTGCACCGGCCATGATATTGAGATTACTGCCGCAAAGCAAAATGAGAGCTATTGCAACTATAATTTCGCCTAAGGCTTCAAGCTGTACCTCGGAAGCTATTACCTGGAAAAGCACGGGTAGAGGACGTAAAAACATGTGGTCAAGTTTTCCGCTTTTTACTTCCCAATATGCAACTGTCCAAAGGCGGTCTGTTAGTAAATGGTCGATACCAACTGCCATATTAGTCAGTCCAAACAACATGCCTATTTGATATATATTATATCCGTCAATGCTGGGTACGCTGCTAACTAGTATGTAAAGTGTAAAAAGCGAAGTAGCTTCTGTAAATAAAAAGGCTATTATACCTATAATGACATTAGCTTTATATACTAGCTTACTCATTAGGGAAAGTTTTGCATATGTACTATATAATTGAATATATTTTTTCATAATTAACCCCCCTGCACCGTTATCTTTCTTAATGCATGCTTGAAGATAAGATGATTAACAAGTTCAATTATACCTATCCACAATAGCGCTATGCACAAATATATTAGAATGCTATGAATTTCGAGCTTTCCCATAATTGTTAATACGGGTACTGAATTCATAAATGCGAATGGAGTGTACGAAAATGCTACACCAAGAGCACCCATATAAGCTAAGGGCACCATTTGTCCGCCAAGGAATCCTTGAAGCGCAGATCTCGCCATGTTAAGCCCAAAAAGATGGTCCGTAAAGAAAACCAGCATACCAACAAAATAGCTAATTGCATTATTTATAAATCCTGCAAGGATACTAAAAAGAATAAAGCAAAATATATTTGTTACGAATTTCCAGAATTCGACTTGTAAAAATCCAAGACCAATAAATATTCCGTATACGACCGTTAAAAACGGAATAATTATAACTACATAGTCGAAGATCAGCACACCAAAATATGTGAATAAATGTCTCAATCTATATGAAACGGGCTTGG
Organism: uncultured Clostridia bacterium; assembly: GCA_947367285.1. Taxonomy (GTDB): domain Bacteria; phylum Bacillota; class Clostridia; order Oscillospirales; family CAG-272; genus RGIG4608. Next base: position 1,468 of record CANBDB010000139.1, read on the forward strand.
TAAGAGTATTGGCTATAGTTCCCTCTTTGATATCTGTCCAAATATCAAAGCTGGTGTCTCCTCCACCCATTACGAATGAGAAGAAGAACGAGGTTATCATATAAAGAACCATGTCGTAGAATGTAAATCCATTTATTACTGAATTCATTCCGTCGGGCGAGTTTCTGTATATTGCATTATAAAGAAACAGCACGAAGAACGTTTGAATAAATGATATTACGATCCACATTACAATTTGTGCCTTATAAGCTAGTTCTATTTTTATTCCCGCCTTTGAAAAAGGCAGGTATAATTTGAGTTTGTTTTTAATGTTTTTCATATAATTTCTTTGTTATATCCTCAATGGAAATATCTTCAATTTTGAAATCCTTGATATGATATGTATTTATTAAATAGAGGAGCATATCGTCAAGGTCAATGTCATTAAGTGAGAATTTGATCGCTGTTTTATCATCTTGCTTCTCAAAAGTTACTCCATTGAACTTTTCCTGCAATTCAGTTTCGTTTAACTCAATATTAGAAGGTATAAATACAGTTTTTGTATTTCCAAAACGATATTTGATATTAGCCAAGCTGCCATCGTAAAGTATTTTACCCTTATCAATAATGATGATACGATTACAAAGTTCCTCAATATCCTTCATATCGTGAGTTGTAAGAATTACCGTAATATTGTATTTTTTGTTGAGTTCTTTAATAGCGCTTCTGATCTTATCTTTAACAAGAACGTCAAGACCGATAGTCGGCTCGTCCAAATAAACAATTTTGGGCGAATGAATAAGCGCTGCCGCAAAGTCGGCTCTCATTCTTTGACCAAGCGAGAGGGATCTTACTGTTTGTGTAAGGAAGGGCTTCATATCGAGAAGCTCGCAAAGATATTCAAATCGCTCGTTGTATTCTTCGTCGGGAACTTCGTAAATGCTCTTAAGGATCTTAAAGGTTTCAATTAACGGAATATCCCACCAAAGCTGAGTTTTTTGTCCAAATACAACACCCATTTGTTTATTAATCTTTTGACGATCGTTTTCAAATCCCAAGCCGTTGACGGTAACTTCACCGCTTGTAGGATAAAGAATACCGCACATCATCTTGATAGTGGTACTTTTGCCTGCTCCATTGGCTCCAATATAGCCCACGATCTCGCCTTCTTCGATATCAAATGAGATTTGATCGACTGCTTTTACTTCATCATATTTTTTAGAAAACAAGGCCTTTACCATGCCCTTGAGGCCTTCTTCTCTTATGGGCTTTTTAAATGTCTTTGATAAATTTTTTACACTAATAATTTTCATTTGGGGCCTCCTTTTGTTTGTTCTTGCTCATAATAACACAAAAGCCTAGTAAAATCAAGATATTTGCAAAAATTGCAACTCAAACTTCTAAAGTATTATTATAGCAAATGAAGAAAATTTCGAAATTAGAAAGAGTCAGAATTTTATTTATTTGTTAGAGTAAATGTTTGTTTTAGCATTATAATTGTCAGTGCCATAAATAAGCCAATGTATATGGGTAAAACATGAAATCCTAAAAGCTTTGAGATAACTCCAAAGAGAGGCGGAAACAAAATGGCACCGGTATAAGCTCCTGCCATTTGAATACCAATAATTGATCCCGAATTCTCTGCACCAAAGTTTTCCGGAGTTGAATGTATAATACTTGGATAAATTGGAGCGCATCCTAATCCCAAAATAACCAAACCGGTTAAGGAAAGATTTATGTTATTACTCGGAAGTAAAATCAAGATTACGCCCAAAAAAGCAATTGCACCGCCAACAAATATCATTTTTTTGTCGCCTAGACGGTTAGTGATAAATCCGGATAAAAATCTTCCTACCGTCATACCGATGAAGAATAGTGATGCAAATGCCGCAGCCTTTACCTCGTCCATTTGCTTAGCTTCTACAAGATATGTACAAGACCATGCCATAGCAGTTCCTTCAGCGGCGCAGTAGCTTGCAAAGCCAACTAGTAATTGCTTTACACCTTTTATTTTCAACGCGCCCATAAGTCCCAAATTGTTGTGCTCTTCAACGGTATCATTTGGGGATTGTTTATGAATTTTCCAGAGGGGTTTTGATATTAATAATACTATAGCTATAGATACTTGAATAAAGGCAACGATTCTATATCCTACACTCCAGGTATAATTTGTAAGCGAGTAGCTCATTACAAACGGGCTGATTATCGTACCAACGCCCCAAAAGCAGTGTAGCCAGCTCATATGCTTTGATGAGTAATGAAGTGCGACGTAATTGTTGAGCGCAGCGTCTATTGCGCCTGCTCCAAATCCATAAGGTATAGCAAACGCAATGATCATCCAAATACTTTTAGAATATGAAAATCCAAGTAAGGCTATTGCAGTCAGAAAAATACTGACAGTGGTAATGGCTTGTGTTCCAAATTTTCTAATAAGCTTGTCGGAAAATAAGCTTGATATGATTGTTCCGCCCGATACAATTATGGAAATAAGCCCCATCAAAGATAGAGGAACGTTAATATCCGCGTGCATGATGGGCCACGCCGATCCCAATAGCGAGTCGGGCAGACCTAAACTAATAAATGCTAAATAAATTATTGCTATAAGTAGTGTGTACATTGTTATTTTTACCTACGTGTTTATTTTATTTGAATTCTCTTCTCGACAGTGATTCCTTGGTAGTCAGTATATCTGTAAATTATGATGCAATTTATTTCTTCTATAG
>CANBDB010000140.1 GCA_947367285.1 uncultured Clostridia bacterium
AAGCGAGTGTGCTTCATCTTTGTATATTAATTATACACTAAGTAAATACAAATTGCAAGTGTTTTTTTGCAAAAAAGTAATGAAAAATAACACAAAAATCGCCAAAATATAGGATTAAAGTATTCTCTCTTCAAGAGCCTTTCTGCGCTCCTCATAACCGGGCTTGCCAAGCATAGCAAACATATTGTTTTTGTACTCTTCAACACCGGGCTGATCAAAGGGATTAACGCCGAGAAGATATCCGGAAATGGCGCATGCAAGCTCGAAGAAATAGATGAGATATCCAAGGCAATAAGCATTTCTCTCAGCAATTTCAATATGAATATTGGGAACATCGCCGTCAATATGTGCAAGCTGTGTTGCTCTTCTTGCGGTTTCAGAAAGCTCATTAATATCCTTGCCGGCAAGGAAGTTCAATCCGTCTATATTGGCTTCGTCGTAAGGAATAATTAAGTTGCTCTTTGTGTCACGAACAGAAAGTACTGTTTCGAAAAGCATCTTTTCGCCCTGCTGAATATACTGACCAAGTGAGTGAAGGTCAGTTGAGAAAATAAGTGAAGAGGGGAAAATTCCCTTTCCGTCTTTACCTTCGCTTTCACCATAAAGCTGCTTCCACCACTCTTGGAGAGTAGTTGTAAAGGGCTCGTAGCCAACAAGAATTTCGAGATGTTTACCCTTGCGGTAAAGAATGTTTCTCATAGCAGCATATTTGTATGCATCATTTTGTCTGAGATCGGGGTTGGAGTATGCAATGCGAGCTGCATTTGCGCCTTCCATAAGACTGTCGATATCAACGCCTGCAACCGCAACAGGAAGAAGTCCAACTGCTGTGAGTACGGAGAAACGACCACCAACATCATCCGGAATAACAAATGTTTCATATCCCTGCTGATCTGCAAAAGCCTTGAGAGTTCCTCTTTCCTTGTCAGTAGTAACGTAAATTCTCTTTTTAGCTTCTTCAACGCCGTACTTCTTTTCGAGGAAGGCACGAAGAATTCTAAAAGCAACTGCAGGTTCAGTAGTTGTACCTGACTTGGAAATTACGTTAATGCAAACATTCTTATGCTCACAAATAGAGATAAGTTCATTAAGATATGCAGCGCTAATATTGCAACCTGCGTAATAAATTGAAGGTGTGTTGGACTTTGCCTCATTATAGTTTACAGCGCTGAGGAATTCTATAATAGCCTTAGTGCCCAAATAAGAACCGCCGATACCGATTACAATGAATGCATCGCAATCATTCTGAATTCTCTTTGCTGCTACCTTGATTCTATCAAATTCTTCCTTGTCATAGTTTTCGGGAAGATCCATCCAACCGAGGAATTTATTGCCCGCTCCAGTTTTTTCGCGAAGCATTTTATCAGCCAATGTAACCATTGGTGCCAAGCAGTCATATTCATGTTCTGCAATAAATTTTTTTAAGTATTTGTCTTTAAGTGTAAGTGTCATTTTACTATTTCCCTTCTAAATCAACTACCCAATATTTTACTACTTTTTTATCAAAAATGCAATAGATATTTCGTTATTTTACAAGAAATTTTGATAATATTCTTATAAAAAGAGTCCAAAAATCAATTTTCTCAATAGTTACGGATGAAACAACATCAGTTTTACCAATCAATTCTCCGTTTAAATAATAGTTTACCGATCCAACAATATCTCCTTTTTGTATTGGAGCTTTTATTTTTTCGGGTAAATCGTATTGCTGTTCAACTTTCTTATTATCGCCTTTTGACAAAATTACGGAGAATTCATTTTTATATATTTGGCACTCGTTTTCAGTGCCGCCTGTTACTTTTATTGAGGAAAGAGATGAAGATGCATCTACAAATAATTCATGGTTAGCAAATCCCCAGTTCAAGAGCTTGGTAGCTATAGCATTTCTAACGTCGCTACTCGGAGCGCCCATTATGACGCAAATTAGGTGCATTCCGTTGCGTTCGGCGGTCGCACTAATGCAAAATTTCGCTTTTGAGGTTGAACCTGTTTTTAAGCCGGTTGCCCCGGGATAAAATCTAACTAATCTATTGGTGTTGGTTAGAACAAATTCTCCATTCCTAATGCTATCCATCCATGTAGAGCTAAACTTTAATATGTAATCATATTTTATCAATTCGCGGGACATTATAGCTATATCCCTTGCTGATGAGTAATGACGCGTCGCGGTGTCGTCAAGACCATTAGTGTTTTCAAAATTTGTATTTATCATTCCTAATGATGATGCCTTATCATTCATTTTTGTAACAAAAACATCCTCTGAACCACTAATGTGTTCAGCTAAGGCTACTGCCGCATCATTAGCGGAAGATATAACCACGCTTTTGATCATATCCTCTGCGCTCATTGTTTCACCTTCTTTTAAAAACACTTGCGAACCGCCCATCGAAGCAGCAAATTTGCTGGTAGTAATGTCGTCTTCGGGCTTAAGACGTCCTGCTTCGATTTCCTCCATCACAAGGAGTAAAGTCATAATTTTGGTTACTGATGCAAGCGGCAAGGATTTATCGGCATTTTTTTCAAAAAGAACCGTTCCTGTTTTAGCATCCATTAAAATTGCGCTAACACAATCAATATCCTCTTCAGCAAATACAGCATTCTCTTTGGCTGCATTAGTGTCTAGTATTAAAAAAGCAGGAATTATTGCTATACAAACAATAATCACAACAATTTTTTTAAAAAAATTAAAAAAGCTCATATCATTCTCCTAAAATATATTTAGTGAAATATATGAGCTTAAATAGTTTTTTATTACAGTTATATTAGTTGGAATCCTTGAGAATGCCTTCTATTACAAGGGCTCCATCAGCTACCGCGGTTATTATTTGATATACTTCCCGCTCTCTAATATCACCAACTGCGTAAAGACCGTGAATATTCGTTCTACAGTAATTGTCTGTTATGATTTGTCCCTGAGGATTAGTATTGAGCGCAGGGATTTCAAAATTCAAATTAGCTTTTTCACCGATAGCTCCGAACACACCATCGCAATCAAGCTTGGATATTGTATCGTTGGTTTTAACACGTATTCCGTTAACAAAACTCTCTCCGAGAATTTCTTGCACGGTTGAATTGAGAATAAATTCAATATTCTCTATGGATTTAGCTCTATCTACTAGGTATGACGCAGCCCTAAACGTATCACGGCGATGAATGAGATAAACATTTTTACAAAAAGCCGATAGATAAATTGCTTGACTTAGAGCACTATCTCCTCCACCAATAACGGCAACTGACTTGTTTTTGAAAAAGAACCCATCACATGTTGCGCAATAAGAAACGCCGGCGCCCGAAAGTCGCTCTTCACCCTCAATGCCCAAATGTTTGTGTGAACGTCCCATAGCCAGAATAACATTTTTAGCATCAAAGGAATCTTTGCGTGTGTGAACTGTAAAACCAGCATCATTTTGTTCTAAAGAAACAACGGCTTTTTTGATAATTGAAATGTCGTTAGCTTTAACGTGTTCTACAAATTTGGAGTGGAGATCAATACCTGTTATGCTTAGGTAACCAAGGTAATTTTCTACTTCAGTAGCTTTTGTTATTTGGCACTCAGAAGCACCTTTATCTAAAATCATCACAGAATATCCTGCTCTTTTCGCGTAAATTGCAGCTGAAAGACCCGCAGGTCCTGCACCAATTATAATAATATCAGTCATTATTTTTTACCTTCCTTTTTCAAAATTAGCTGTGTCAATCGACACAGCTAAGACTATTCAATATAAAATATAGTTTCATCCGGGTAACAATAGCCGAGCAATCTCGCCATTCTCTCCTTATACTCAGCGTTTACCTCAGCATCAAGATAATATTTAAGCTCGTCAATTTGTCTTAAGAGGTTTTCCTGAGTATTGATTAATGCCTCGTTTTCATTTTTAATAGCAACATATTCAATAAGTCTATTTGCGGAAATTATTACGGAAATGATGACAACGAGTAATACAAATATGACCGTTAAGATTGACGGGAGCTTATTCAATTTTACCTTGTTTTTTTGTTCGCTCATTGTGTAGTTTACCCCGATTAAAGTTTTTTGATTTCTTGATATTATTATACAACTTATTTATTAGTTTTTCAATAGGTTGAATGAAAATTGAATGAAAGATTTTTATTGTTTTAATTGAGATTTTACACAAAAATTCAAGTAGTTTGTATAAGGTTC
>CANBDB010000141.1 GCA_947367285.1 uncultured Clostridia bacterium
TATTAAATTGAATGCTTGGCATTATGACGAAAGCGGTGTCGCTATCCCCTGGTAACCTACTTTTTTCGAGAAAAAAGCAGGCAAAAAAGCTTTTATGGAGCTTCGCCCGCTTTTTAAAAAAAGCTTGGCAAAAACTTTTGGCGCGGCTTCGCCCGCTTTTTGAAAAAAGCTTGGCAAAAACTTTTATCGCGACTACGTCATTGTCGCAATAAAGCATTGCAAATTTTTATAGACACATCACGAACTCAATGTATTCTATTGTAGGGGCGGCCATTGGCCGTCCTTTTTTTAGCTCAAACTAACTTTTGTAGGGACCGGCGTCCCGGACGGTCCGCTTCTAATAATAGCACCCTTTCTTCTCAAATGGGCGCACTTCATTTCCACGAGAGTCGCCTCAAAAAATTCAAAAATTAACAATAATAATTTTTTTAATATTTTTTCAAAAAACGTATTGACAAGGCGATTTTTTGGTGCTATAATACAGTCAATAAAAAAAGACGTTTGAGCAAAAAGAGCGCAAGATGAAAGGTCTCCAGAGAGTTGGCGGGTGGTGCGAGCCAATGATAAGTAGTTTTGTTGCATACCTTTTGCAAGTTGTGTGTTGAACCCACATCTAGGTGGCAAGTAGGCACAACGGCTGCCCCCGTTACGGGCGTAGACTTTGATAGAAGTCGGTAAGGATCAAATCGTGAGATTTGGTTGAAGCAGAGTGGTAACACGGTCTTTTTCGTCCCTGCATCCGTTTGGATGCAGGGATTTTTAGTTGCTCTCAAAAAATAAATTTGTCGCACGGCGACAGGAGGAAAAACTTATGAAAAAATTTTTAGCAATCACACTCGCAATGGTACTTTTGGCATCAGCTTGCCTCGCATTCACATCCTGCGGTGATGACGGAAAATACACGGTCGGTGTATGTCAGCTCGTTCAGCACGCGGCACTTGACCAAGCAACACAGGGCTTTGTAGAAGCACTCAAGGCAGAGCTTGGTGAAGAAAACGTAGAAATAGAAATTCAAAATGCCGCAGGCGACACAAACGTTTGCAACACTATTATCGGCAACTTCGTAAGCAAAAAGGTTGATCTCATTATGGCAAACGCAACCCCTGCTCTTCAGGCGGCAGCTAACGCGACAATGACAATTCCCGTTCTTGGCACTTCCATTACCGAATACGGTGTAGCACTCGGCACAACACTCACAAACGGTGTTGTTGGTGGCAACATTTCCGGCACAAGTGACCTTGCTCCCCTTGCCGATCAGGCACAGATGATTCTTGATTTTTGTCCCGACGTTCAAAAGGTTGGTATCGTTTTCTGCACAGCGGAAGCAAACTCCCGTTATCAGGTAGACGAGATGAAGAAGTACCTTGCGTCCCTCGGCGTTGACGCGGTTGAATTCTCATTTTCCGACTCCAACGACATTTCCGCAGTTGTAACAGCGGCTTGTGAGCAGTGCGACGTGCTTTACATCCCCACCGATAATACTGCAGCTTCTTGTGCAGAAACAATCGGTAATATCGTTCGCGACAAGAAAATTCCCGTATTTACAGGTGAAGAAAATCCCGCAAAGGTATGTGGAGTTGCATCTCTCACGATCAGCTACTACGATCTCGGCGTAGCAACCGGTAAGATGGCGGCAAAAATTCTCAAGGGTGAGGCTGATATCTCCGAAATGCCCATTGAATACGCGCCTGCAACAAAGAAATACAATCCCGAAATGTGCGCTCTTCTCGGACTTGAAGTACCCGAGGGATATGTTCCCATGGACGTGGAATAATAATAGAAAACAAACTTTAATTTAAGGAAGATTTTTATGGAACAGCTTTTTGGCGCTATTCCCGGTGCAGTCTCTCTCGGACTTGTTTGGGGAATAATGGCTATCGGACTTTACATCACATACAAAATACTTGCAATATCCGACCTCACAGTTGACGGCTCCATTTGTACGGGCGCTGCGGTATGCACAATGCTCATGACCGCGGGTGTAAATCCGTGGGTGGCAATGCTTTGTGCAACACTTGCGGGCGGTCTTTGTGGACTTGTTACAGGATTTTTGCACACCGTGCTCGACATTCCTGCAATTCTCTCGGGAATTTTGACACAGCTCGCGCTTTGGAGCATTAACCTCAAAATAATGGGACAGGCAAACCGTCCCCTCTCCGCGAGAAATTTCCCCGTAATCATCACTCAGATGAAGAGCGAGGAGGCGATTGTAATGCTCGTTATTATCGCGGGTGCGATTATCGGCTTGCTCTATTGGTTCTTCGGAACCGAGCTCGGATGCTCTATTCGTGCAACGGGCTGCAACCTCAATATGAGCCGCGCTCAGGGTATTAACACCGAGCTTAATAAGGTTCTCGGACTTGTCCTTTCAAATGCCCTCATTGCCCTCTCAGGCGCGCTTTTGGCACAATATCAGGGCTTTGCGGACATCAATATGGGCCGCGGCGCGATAGTTGTAGGCCTTGCGGCAATAGTAATCGGAGAGGTTCTCTTCTCCAAGATTGCAAGAAACTTTGCAGTTCGTCTTTGCGGCGCGCTCCTCGGCGGCGTGGTTTACTACATGGTATACCAGGTAATCGTGTTCCTCGGACTCGACACCGACCTTCTCAAGATGCTCTCCGCGGTGGTAGTTGCTCTCTTCCTCGGTATTCCCAATCTCAGAAACAAATATTTTTCAAGACTAAATACAAAACGCGCAAAGGAGGTAAAGAAAAATGCTTGAAATACGCAATATTTCCAAAACCTTTAATGCGGGTACAATAAACGAGAAAAAGGCGCTTTGCGACCTTTCCCTCACACTCAATGATGGCGATTTTGTAACCGTTATCGGTGGTAACGGCGCGGGCAAATCCACACTTCTTAACGCAATTTGCGGTACTTGGCGCGTGGACTGTGGCGAAATTCTAATCGACGGTAAGGACGTAACTGCCACTCCCGAGCACAAGCGCGCAAAATACCTCGGTAGAGTTTTCCAGGACCCCATGCTCGGAACAGCGGCGGATATGGAAATTCAGGAGAATCTCGCCCTTGCTAAAAGACGAGGCAAAACGAGAGGTCTCGGTTGGGGCATCTCAAAGGCTGAGCGCGAGGAATATCGCGAGCTCCTCGCAACCCTCGGACTCGGACTTGAGGATAGAATGACAAGTAAGGTCGGACTCCTCTCGGGCGGTCAACGTCAAGCAGTAACACTTCTTATGGCAGCAATGGCAGAGCCCAAGCTCCTGCTCCTCGACGAGCACACGGCAGCTCTCGACCCCAAGACCGCTGAAAAAGTGCTTGAAATTACCGAGGATATCGTAAATAGAAATCACCTTACAACACTTATGATCACGCATAATATGCGCGACGCGATAAAGCACGGCAATCGCCTCATTATGATGAATGCGGGCAAGATCGTGGTAGACGTAAGCGGCGAGGATAAGAAGAACCTCACGGTTGAGGATCTTCTCGACCTCTTCACCAAGGCGAGCGGAAACGAATTCGCCAGCGACCGCGCAATGCTTTCTTAAAAATAAAGATAAAAGAGCCTCATTCGAGGCTCTTTTTTTGTTATGCATTTGTAAACTAAATCTGCCATAAAACGCTTTAGTTATAAGTTACTGTTTCATCAGGGGAAATAAATCTTCTCCATTCGGGGGAATAATATCTCGCATTGAGGTAGTACCAACCCGTTTCGGAGTCGAGGTAATAACCTCTGTATCTGATAGGGTTATAGTTCGCGAGGTGTGAGTTAGTGGAATCGGTTACTGTGCAATTACCAAAAGCATCATATGAGTACTTTGCCTGTACCGCGCCTGCGATGTCGTAAATTGCTACAACATTACTTTTTCAACGCCCTACCTGCATTTGCAGGTAGGGATGTTGAGTTAAAAATAAGTATTCAATCAAATTGCTTGTTATGTTCTAAAAACATTTTAAGTCGCTCATCTTGTAATTTTGTAATGATCTTCACCTGTTTGTTGTATTTAGAAAGAATATACTCTTGCCTTTGAGGAGATATGAAAGTTACAATCATAAACATTTTATATTTTTTCTTGTTTATCTCGTCTTCGCTTAAATAATGATCATCCAAATAAATTATCACAGATGGGCTGTCTCTTATACACATCTGACGCTGCCGACG
>CANBDB010000142.1 GCA_947367285.1 uncultured Clostridia bacterium
AACAAGTTTAACAATCCAAATACATATAAAAACACTAACTTTGAAATCAATTCGCAAAAGCGATTAATTATAAATATAAATAAACCTGAAAAGGAGAAAAATTATGGCAAAATACGTATCAATCAATGAAGCTCTTGCTCTTGTAAAGGACGGCGACTATATCGTAACCGGTCTTGGCTCTGCAGAGGGCAGAGAATTTATGACAAATCTCCATACAATAGCGGATAAGGTTAAAAACGTTATGGTAAGTAACTGCCTTCCTATGGGCGCTTATGAGTTTATGGTAAATCCCGCTTATAAGGACACCTTCAGAACTGAGGGTTGGTTCTATACTCCCGCGCTCCGTAAGGCACACGCAAACGGAAACATAAGCTTTATCTTCAACCACCTTCACCTTGCATCCTTTAAGCGTCTTTGCTATCGCAAGCCCGACGTTTACGTTGGTATCGCATCCATGCCTGACAAGCACGGCTACGTATCTCTTTCCTTGTCCAACACATACGAGATGGCAATGATCAAGGAAGCAAAGACAGTTATTCTTGAAATAAATCCCAACGCGCCCAGAACCTTTGGTGACGTTCAGCTCCATCTCAATGACGTAGACTACGTAGTTGAGGTTGATTATCCCATGCCCGAAATCGCTGATGCTGAGCCCAATGAAAAGGACCTTATTATCGGTAGGACAATCGCAGGCATGATCAACGACGGTGACTGCATCCAGCTCGGTATCGGTGGTATTCCCAACGCAGTTGCGGCATCCCTTATGGATAAGAAAGACCTCGGTGTTCACACTGAAATGCTCACCTCCGGTATGGTTAAGCTTGCAAAGGCGGGCGTAATCACAGGTAAAAATAAGCAAACTCACAAGGGCAAGATGGTTGCGGCATTCGCTATGGGTACTAAGGAGCTCTATGACTATATCGACGATAACCCCGCAGTTTGCATTATGGACGGCGCGTACGTAAACGATCCCCACGTAATTTCTCAGAACGATAACCAGGTATCCATCAACTCCACCATCGAGGTTGACCTCTTTGGTCAGTGCTGCTCCGAGTCCATCGGTCACGTACAGTTCTCGGGTACGGGCGGACAGGCTGATACAGCTATTGGCGCACAAAAATCCAAGAACGGTAAGTCCATTATCGCTCTTTACTCAACCGCAATGGTTAAGAATAAGGTAACGGGCGAGAGAACCGAGACCTCCAAGATCGTACCCCTTCTTAAGCAGGGCGCGGCAGTTTCTCTTTCAAGAAACGATATCGACTGGCTTGTAACCGAGTACGGTGCAGTATGCCTTCGCGGAACAGCTATGGAGGAGAGAGCAAAGCTCATCATCTCCGTTGCGCATCCCGATTTCAGAGAGCAGCTTACTAAGGACGCAATCGCTCTTGGCATTATCGCAGGCTAAAAGAGGAAAAAACTATGGCATTCTTTGATTTTGAAGGCAAAAAGGTCTATTACGAGGTACACGGAGAGGGCGGCGAGCCGCTTGTAATCCTCAACGGAATAATGATGTCCACTAATAGCTGGAAGCCTATGATGAAGAATTTTACGAAGAATAATATCGTAATTCTCGTTGATTTTCTCGATCAGGGACAATCATCTCGAATGACCGAAAGCTATACACACGCAATTCAGGTGAGATTGCTCCACGCGCTCTTTGAGCTTTTGCCCTACGAAAAGTATAATATTATGGGTATCTCCTACGGTGGTGAGGTTGCAATTCAGTATGCTGTTGAGCATCCCGAGTACGTGCGCAGACTTGTTCTTGCCAACACCTGCGGTAGAACGAGTGATTGGCTCCGCAAAATTGGTGACGGCTGGAACGCAGTTGCAAAAACAGGAGACGGACTTGCTTACTACCTTACCACAATTCCCGTTATCTACTCCACCGCATTCTATGAAAACATGGCGGATTGGATGGAGAAACGAGAGGGAACTCTCATTCCGTATTTCTCAAATCCCGCAGTTCTTGAGGCGCTCATCCGTCTTACTGATAGCTCAAGGGATTATAACTATATGGACAGACTCCACGAGATCAAGTGTCCCACACTCATCATCTCAAGCTCCGAGGACTCTCTTGTGCCCCCCACCGAGCAGGTTTTGCTACATCAGGCTATTAAGGGTAGCAATTACGTAACAATTAACGGCTCGGGCCACGCGAGTATGTACGAGGATGCAAATTCCTTCCTCGCGCTCACGCTCGGTTTTGTTAATCTTGATGATGATCCCGTACAAATTTAAATCTGAATAAGGAGATTTACTATGGAAAAGAAATATATATCCATTGGCAAGGAAACTATAGCATATCTTGATGAGGGAGCGGGCGACGTTGTACTTATGGTGCACGGAAATATGTCAAGCTCAGTTCACTATGAGCCCCTTATCACAAGAATTAAGGATAAATACAGATGTGTTGCTCTTGACCTTCGTGGATTTGGTGACTCCAGCTATAACGAGCGCTTTGATACACTTGAGGAGCTTGCTGATGACGTAGCACTCTTTATTGACGCTCTTGACCTTGGAAAGGTTTTCCTTGTTGGTTGGTCAAACGGCGGTGGCGTATCTCTCAAGCTTTGCGCAAAATATCCCGAGAAGGTAAAGAGATTCTTTGATATCGAGGGCGCAGGCCTTAAGGGTTATCCCGTATTCCAAAAGGAAAATTATCAGTCCACAGGCAAGCCCTATGCTTGCAAGGAAGATATGGGTAAGGACCCCATTCAGGTATTGCCCGCTATCGCTTGCTTTGAAAAGGGCGATGCAGCTACTATGACGGCTATTTGGGATGCAACTATCTATACGGTAAATAAACCCACAAGAGAACAGAACGAGCTTTGGATGGCTGAAACTCTCAAGCAGAGAAACCTTGTTGATCTTGACTGGGCGCTCGCAAACCTCAATATGAGCGACGAGTATACCCCCTACGGCAAGGGCGACGGCAGTATCCATAACATTAAGTGCCCCGTAGCACTCACTATGGCTGATAAGGATATTGTTGTGCCCGCGTATATGGTAATGGATAACGTAAATGCTCTTGGCGAGCTTGCTACAGTGCTTCCTTACCCCAACTGCGGACACTCACCCATGGTTGACTGTCCCGACAAGCTTGCGTCCGACGTGGTAGAATTTTTCTCAAAATAAAGGAAAAAGGTATGATTATTTGTATTGACGTCGGCAATACCGACGTAGCGATAGGCGGCTTTTGCGGAGAGAAGCTCAGCTTTGTTGTCCGCGTGGCTACTGATGCGCGTAAAACCTATGATGAATATGCGAGCATCATTTCGCAGCTTCTCGACGGGCAGGGAGTAGAGCGCTCCACCGTAGATGGAGCAATAATCAGCTCGGTTGTTCCTGCACTTTCTTCCATAATGGCGAATGTTGTGAGAAATCTTTACGGCGTAGAAGCGCTGCACGTTTCGCTCAAGATAGATACGGGAATAAACGTGGTGTGTGATGACCCGTCAAGCGTTGGCGCGGATCTCATTTGCGCTTGCGTTGCGGCGAGATATAACTACGGCGCACCGTCCCTCATCATTGATATGGGAACTGCTACTAAAATGATGGTTGTCAACGAAGAGGGAACCTTTGTTGGAGTTTCCATTATGCCCGGAGTAATGATGGGTATGCGCGCTCTCTCGTCGGGAACGGCACAGTTGCCCGAATTCAGCCTTGAAGCACCCGAGCACGCGATTGGCACGAATACACTTGAGTGTATGAAGAGCGGCGCGGTGTTTGGACACGCGGCAATGACGGACGGAATGATAGACCGTTTTTGTGAGGAATTTGGCAGGGAGCTGCCCATTTTCGCAACGGGCGGATACTCCCACGCGATAATTCCGCATTGTAAGCATAAGATAACACTTGCGGCAAATATGGTGCTTGAGGGCTTGTACATCATCTATACCATCAATAATAAATAACTTAAACAAAACCGCCGCGGACCTCCGCGGCGGTTCTTTTGCGTTTGATTGCCACAAAGAAACGGCTATAATTTAACAATATTACATCCACCTACATAAAGAAATTTATGCAAACACCGTAGGGGAGCATTCCATATGCTCCCGAAACACCAAACGGGCGGATATGGAATCCGCCCCTACGGCAAACA
>CANBDB010000143.1 GCA_947367285.1 uncultured Clostridia bacterium
AAAAAATCCCGACACTTGTTTTAGAATCCCTATGCGTCCCAATCTTCGTTCCCTCAATCTATCAAACTCCGTAGCGATTGCGGTATATGAGGTATTCAGACAAAATAATTTTGAAGGATTGCTTGAAGAAGGCACTCCCACTACTTTTATGTGGGAAGATTATAAAATTTAGAAAGGAGTTATCCTATGAAAGTTCTCGTTGCTATGAGTGGCGGCGTGGACAGTGCCGTTTGTGCTTACCTTATAAAGCAAAAGCACGAAGCACTTGGCGTAACCATGAAGCTCCATGACGAAAGCGACAATTTAATATACGGCGAAAACTCCTGTTGCTCCAATCGAGATATAGCGGATGCTAAATCCGTTTGCGATATCGTTGGAATCCCTCACGAGGTGCATGACTTTGGAGCGCAATTTAAGGAGTGCGTTATCACGGATTTCATTAATTGCTATAAATGCGGTTCCACTCCCAATCCTTGCGTGGTGTGCAATCGAAAGATCAAGTTCGAGGGCCTGCTTAAAACGGCTTTAGAACGCGGTTATGATGCCGTGGCTACAGGACACTACGCTCGCATTGAAAAGTCCGAGAATGGCCGTTATTTGCTCAAGAAGGCCATTGATGAGAGCAAGGATCAGAGCTATGTTCTCTACTCTCTCACTCAGCATCAGTTGGCGCACACTCTTTTTCCTCTCGGTGAAATGACCAAAGCATACGCGCGCGATCTCGCTGAGAGCATTGGTTTTGTAAATGCAAGAAAGCACGATAGCCAAGATATTTGCTTTGTGCCCGACGGTGATTACGTTTCGTTCATTGAACGCACCACCGGTGAGCATTTTGACAAAGGAAATTTTGTAGATATTGAAGGAAAGATTTTGGGTACTCATGAGGGTATTATCAAATATACAATCGGTCAACGTAAAGGGCTCGGAATTGCCTTTGGAAAGCCCACCTACGTTATTTCCAAGGATTTTGACTCTAACACCGTTGTACTTGGTTCCAATGATGATCTCTTTAACACAACTTTAAGTGCAAGAAATGTTAACCTTATATCCTGCGATAGTATTCCCTCTCCCATTAAAGTTAAGGCAAAGATAAGATACAATCAAAAAGAACAACCCGCCACCGTTTGGCAAATTGATGATAATAGAATAAAAGTTGTATTTGACGAGCCTCAAAGAGCCATAACTCGCGGTCAATCCGTTGTTCTTTATGACGGTGATATAGTTGTTGGCGGCGGAATCATTGAATAATTCTCAATAATTTTTGATTTTTTAGTTCTGATATTGACAATAATAACGTAATATGGTATAATCTATTCACTCGAGGGAGTAGTTTGCGTATTACGTGATATGTCAACATCAAGGACATTCCTGGCATATCTTAATTAACAAGACTCAAGTGTAGAAGTACACTTGAGTCTTTTTTATATTCAAGCTCTCCAAAATTTATACAAAGGAGTAAAAAATGAAATTTTACAACCAATCAAAAGAAGAGGTACTCAATCATCTCGGAAGCGGCGCGCGCGGACTATCATCCGTAGAAGCACATAACCGTCTTGAGAAAAACGGCAAGAATAAATTAGCCGATGGTGAGAAGGAATCCATGCTCAAAAGGTTCTTCAAGCAGCTTGCAGAGCCCATGACCATCATTCTTATCGTTGCTGCAGCAATTTCGGCAGGAGTTGAAATATACAACGGTATAAGCAACGGACATTGGGAGTTCCCTGCGGACGTTATTATAATTCTTGCAGTCGTTCTCATTAACGCTATTCTCGGTGTGCTTCAGGAAAGCAAAGCTGAAAAAGCGATAGAAGCATTACAAGAAATAGCTGCCGCTACGAGCAAAGTCATTCGTGACGGACATCAAACAACAGTAAGGAGTGAAGACCTTGTTATTGGTGATATTATCGTTCTTGAGGCAGGAGATGCCGTTCCTGCGGATGCAAGAATTATCGAATGTGCTTCCATAAAAGCTGAAGAGGCGGCCCTCACGGGCGAGTCCGTTCCTGTAAACAAAGTTGACAGTATTATTGAGGCGGATGATATAACCCTCGGCGACCGCAAAAATATGGTATATATGGGCAGCATTATCGTTTACGGACGCGGCAAGGCCGTTGTAACCGGCACCGGAATGAACACTGAAATGGGAAAAATTGCGGATGCTCTTGCAAATGCCCAAGAGGGCAAAACTCCCCTTCAAATCAAGCTTCATCAGCTATCCAAAATCCTTACCGTTCTTGTGATTGCAATTTGCCTTGTAATCTTTGGAGTTCAACTTCTGCGCCACGGTCTCGGATTTGATTCAATTATCTCCTCATTTATGCTCGCCATCTCGCTCGCAGTTGCGGCAATTCCCGAAGGGCTTTCCACTGTGGTCACCATTGTTCTTTCAATTGGTGTTACCAATATGTCCAAAAGAAATGCTATCATTCGAAAGCTAACCGCAGTTGAAACACTCGGTTGTACACAAATTATATGTTCAGACAAAACAGGTACTCTTACACAAAATAAAATGACCGTAGTTGACCACTACGGTGAGGATGAGTCACTTTTAGCAAATGCTATGTCCCTATGCTCGGATGCGGAGTTTGACAAAAATGAAGGTACGGCGATCGGTGAACCAACTGAATGCGCACTAGTTAACTATGCGGAAGTTTTAGGGCTTTCCAAAAATGATCAAAAGAAAATCTACGTGAGGATTGGTGAAGTTCCCTTTGATTCCATGCGAAAGATGATGTCCACCATCCACAAAACCCCAGACGGAAAGCTTATACAATTCACTAAAGGCGCTCCCGACGAGGTACTAAAGGATTGTACTCACGCTTTAATGGGCGGCAAGATTGTACCAATAAATGATGAAATCAGGGCTGAAATTCTCGGTGCTAATAAGAGCATGGCTGACAAAGCTTTGAGAGTGCTTGCGGCTGCATACAAAAATCTTAACTCAGTTCCAAAGGCATATGAGCCTGATACTATTGAAAATGAACTTTGTTTTATCGGTATGGTAGGTATGATAGACCCCGTGCGCCCCGAGGTTAAGCCCGCTATTGAAGAATGTCTTCTTGCAGGAATTCGTCCCATTATGATTACGGGTGACCACAAGGATACTGCCGTTGCAATTGCTACTCAGCTCGGGATTATCAGCGATTCCTCAGAAGCAATTACAGGGGCCGAGCTTGACAATATTCCCGACGAGGATTTTGATTCTTTTGTCGAGAAATATTCCGTTTACGCGCGTGTTCAACCCGAGCATAAAACGAGGATAGTCAATGCTTGGCGCAAAAAAGGTAAAATCACCGCTATGACCGGTGACGGAGTTAATGATGCACCCTCTATTAAAAATGCTGATATAGGCGTAGGAATGGGCATCACGGGTACTGACGTAACTAAAAACGTTGCCGATATGATCCTTGCGGATGACAATTTCGCAACCATTGTCTCCGCTGCAGGAGAGGGACGCCGAATATATGATAATATTAGAAAAGCAATACAGTTCCTTCTTGCATCCAATCTTTCCGAGGTTCTTGCAATATTCTTTGCAACACTTTTAGGATTTACCATCTTCCAACCCGTACAGCTTTTATGGATCAATCTTATTACCGACTGCTTCCCTGCGCTTGCTCTCGGTATGGAAGAGCCCGAAGCAAATGTTATGAAGCGCGCACCTCGTGACTCTAAGGAAGGAATATTTGCCGGCGGTCTTGGGGCGGCTGTGATTTATCAAGGACTACTTGTTACACTCATCACTCTTATTTCCTACTTTGTAGGCAATTATATTGAAACGGGAAGTTATGCTATTGAATACGACAGTAGCTACGGAACTACTATGGCATTTCTCACGCTTGCTATGTGTGAGGTGTTCCATTCGTTCAATATGCGCTCATTACGCGGCTCGATATTCGTCATCAAGAGACAAAACCTATGGCTTTGGGGTGCAGGTATATTGTCAGCACTTCTAACATCACTTGTTGTTCTTATTGATCCCATCGCCAATATCTTTGGTATGGTAGCACTTGGCGGCAAGGAATTTATAATCTCAATAGCTCTTGGATTTAGTATAATTCCATTAGTTGAGTTGGTTAAATTG
>CANBDB010000144.1 GCA_947367285.1 uncultured Clostridia bacterium
GGTTTTGCTATGAAAAAGCTATCTCAAGATTACAGAGAAAACGTGGCGGTTCTTGACGAGATTTTTGCAGTTAAAGACAATTTTGACGTACTAAAAAAGATGCTCATTATTGGCGAGGATGAACTGACACTCTATTTTATAGACGGATTTGTCAAGGACGGCGTAATGCAAAAGATGATGGTGCATTTTCTCTCCCTTAAATCCCTTGGCGAGCGCACGGACAGGAGCGCACAGGATTTTTTATTTCACAACGTTCCCTACGTTGAGGCTGACGTAACGGACGACATTGACGTCATGGTTCAAATGATGCTCTCGGGCGCGACAATAATACTCGGCTCGGCATTTTTAAATCGCGGAATTATCGTTGACGCGCGCACATATCCTGCTAGAGAAACTGCCGAGCCCGAGAATGATCGCGTGATAAAAGGCGCTCGCGACGGATTTGTGGAAACGCTCATCTTCAATACTGCGCTCATCCGTCGAAGGATACGCGACCCCAAGCTCAAAATGTCCTATATGACTGTGGGCACGCGCTCAAAAACCGACGTTGTTGTTTGCTATATTGAGGACAAGGCGGATCTCCATTACGTTGAAAATCTCAAAAAGAAAATTTCTGAGATAAATACCGAGGCTCTAACTGTCGGCATGCAATCGCTCGCGGAATGCCTTATCCCGAGCAGGTGGTATAACCCCTTCCCCAAGGTGCGAACCACCGAGCGCCCCGATGCCGCCGCGGCTCAGCTGATGGAAGGCAACGTGCTTATTTTGTGCGACAATACGCCCGAGGTTATGGTGCTCCCCGCCTCTCTTTTCGACTTTATGCAGGACACCAACGATTTTTATTTTCCACCGCTGACGGGTAGTTATTTGCGAATAATTCGATACGTGATCTTCTTTATGACACTCCTATTTATGCCGCTTTGGCTGATTGCAATACACAATCCCGATGCAGTTCCACCGTGGCTTGAATTTGTTTTACCCCAAGAGCACGGACGCTTGCCGATAATCGTTCAATTATTCCTCGCTGAATTTATAATCGACGGCTTGCGCCTTGCCTCAATGAATACTCCGGGAATGCTCTCCAACTCCCTTTCCGTCATTGGTGGACTTATTTTGGGTGATTTCTCAATACAGATCGGTTGGCTCATTCCCGAGGTCGTGGTTTATGGCGCTTTTGTTGCAATCGCAAATTTTTCGCAAAGAAATTACGAGCTCGGCTATGCTTTTAAATTTTTGCGACTAATTTTGCTAATTTTGACTTGGTTCTTCAATTTTTGGGGCTTTGCCGCAGGACTTCTCTTGTGCTTTGCTCTCCTTGTATCCAACAAAACTCTCAACGGCGAGCGCTCCTACCTCTACCCACTCATCCCCTTCAATGCAAAAGCACTCAAAAGAATGATTTTCAGAGTCAAAAAGCAATAAAAAAAGAGAGGAGTTATGCTCTTTTCATAAAGATGTCTAATTTTGTAGAGATAAAGGTCGACGTCGGCAACCCGCAATAAATAAAATTCGGCAGAGATATTGTTTTATCTGCCGATTTGTGTTATAATGGGATTATATCGTAGGGCGGGGGCTTGCTCCCGCCGTGACGAAAGGTCTTGTTTTAGACAACGGCGGCACCAAGGCACCACCCTACAAGGGGTATGGGCTTTGCCCTATGCATTTGTAATACAAATGCGAAACCAGTGATAAAAGGAGGATGATTATTGTGGCAACATGGAGCGGTATCAGAAACAAACTTGAAAATGAATATCTCGCTGAAGCATTACGAGGCCACATCCAATATTACTGCACCTCTTACACTAAGAGCCCTGATCACCATGGCAGAGCTTCTATCCGGCTGGATGGCAAAGAATTGATCAGCGGTTGCTATTGGAACAATTGGAGCAAGGCTCACTTATTTCCACATGACGAAACATATGAAAAACGAATGACGGAAAATTATGCATATATGGATGATACAGCACTTCAATTGGGAATATTCAGCCCACATGCCTTTTATCAGGCTTTCGAAAAATTCGATAATCAAAGTATTGATGACAGTTTAAAAAGCGAAAACATGATCATCCGTATTTTTGCCATACTTGACAGAAGAGTTGGGAAAAGACGGTTGATAAATATGTACCCCACCTTAAATCCCAAAGAAGAAGTTTTTAATTTGTTTTACTCCATTCGCATAAATGCGGAAGGTATCGTATTGAAATAACAATAAACCCCGACAGTTTTTTTAATCTGTCGGGGTTGTTCTTTGTTTACTGCGTATCATTTTTTTTACATTAACGGATAGTCGAGAACGCCTGTCCATACAAGGACTTGATAACATCCTTATGAGAAGAAGCCTTTGCCTCTCTTTTTTATTCTAAGCTAAACATCTTAATAGACTTAATTGCCGTACCGTTTTCGTATTCACGGACTTCACCGAGGGCGAAAAATTCGCCGCTAGCGCTATAAAGTCGCACGCGTGTGCCAATGTTCAAGCTCGTTTTTATTTTATTTTGATATATCTCGCAACCGCTTCGGCAAAGCTTTTCGTAAAACGCAGGCAGTTGCACCGCCTCAAGCTCAGAGAAAAGCGACTCCGTGGGCGCAAGCAAGCTGTATCGCGCATCCATATCAAGTGCCTCAAGCTCTTCGAGGGTATGTGAATTTTCAATATTAAATCCACCCGCCTGCACTCTATGAAGCGCACTCATAACACCACCGCAACCGAGGCGCGCGCCGATATCCGCGCAAAGTGTACGGATATACGTTCCCGAGGAGCATTCAACATATAGCTCATACTCGTTTGCCTTGTCGGTGGGAGTACAGTCAAGACGGAAGATCTCAATATCCCTCGCGGCTCTCTCAACCTCAATTCCCTCTCTCGCGAGGTCATAGAGCTTCTTGCCATCAACCTTGAGCGCACTGTACATAGGGGGAATTTGCTTTATTTTGCCCCAAAATTCACCGCAAGCGCTCATAACGGCATCCACCGCGGGAATATCATTACTTTGCGTAAGCACCTTGCCCGTAATGTCCTCGGTGTCGGTGGTAAGTCCGAGAGTGAGTCGCGCACGGTACGTTTTTCTATCCGCAACGAGATACTCCGCCGCCTTAGCGGCTCTGCCGAGCAATATCACAAGCACACCGGTTGCAAGGGGGTCAAGAGTTCCCGTGTGCCCCACCTTGCGAGTGCCGTATAACTTTCTTATCTTGCCAACGACGTCGTGAGATGTTATTCCCTCGGGTTTATTAACAATCAAAACGCCATTTGGTTCAAACTGATTACTCATAAAAACCTCTTAAAAGCGCACGTGCGCGGAGTAGATGGGCTGACCCTTGTCGGAGAAATTCTTTTCGTATTCGGTCATCACGTTGCCCTCATTCATCTCGGAATTGTGAAGATCGCGAGTAACAAACTCAAATTTGAGCCCGAATGCTTCAAATTCTTCAAGCGAAAAATCAAAAAGTCCCTCGTTATCGGTCTTAAGACGGAGCAAACCTCCCTCTTTGAGAAGAGTTTTATAAATCTCAAGGAAGGTGTGATAGGTCAAGCGGCGCTTTGCGTGTCCTGCCTTGGGCCACGGATCGCTGAAATTGAGATAAATGCAATCGATACTATGCTCGGGGAAATATTCCACGAGATTTTTCGCGTCGCCAATAATAAATCTGAGGTTGTCGCATCTCTCATCCTTGGCTCTTTCCGCCTTTTCAAGCGCAAGGCAAGCTACGTCGGCGATTTTCTCCATCGCAATAAAGTTGACGTCGTGATGTTGCGCCGCCATTCCAACGGCAAAATTGCCCTTTCCGCAACCAATTTCAAGGTGGATAGGTCTTTTTTCTACGAATGCGGACTGCAAATCCGCTTTAATTTCCTCATTAGGTGTTATAAGCAAATGCGCACAAGCCTCAATTCTTTCAGCACCGTGCTTTTTCTTTCTCATTCTCATATATGTAATTTCCTTTCTGTTTTTTAAGGTAAATTATTGACTTTTTTAGTAAAAAAATGTATTATAATATCATAAAGAATACTTTTTTAGGAGGTATCAATTATGAAAATATCAAATTCCGATATCCGCTCCCGTGCGCGTGAAGCTC
>CANBDB010000145.1 GCA_947367285.1 uncultured Clostridia bacterium
GATTAGAGAGCTCGATATAATTCTTCTTTATCGTTTTAAATGCATAAAAATTTATAATGTAACCGCCCAAAACGATTATCAAAAGAAAAATGATTGGTAGCGGAATGCGAATAATAAAGTTATTAATAACAATCAACAAAAATATCAACGCACTAGATATTCCTCCCGAAATCAACCCGATTTTCCAAAACATCTTCATAAATTTGTTATAATTGAATTCTTTTTTGACTGCTTTAATAAACAATACAAACAATATTATCACAGTACCATAAAGTGGGACATGCTTCAAATAGTTTAGTTTTCTATCCATATAATTAAGCTCCTTAATTTTGATACATATTCTTTAGAGTGCGAAGAAGATGTATTATAGATAGTAAAAAGTAGCACGCCTAGTGGCGCCGCGCCGCGCAGGCGCATTCGGCATTTCTTTTTGCTAAGCTTTTTCTTTGTGCCTATGCCGTCAAAGAAAAAGCGGATAATGGACATTGGGTGCGATAAAAAGTTTTTTGTCCTTAAAAAAGCAGGTCAAATTCCAAATAATCAAACACCTTATAAATATCACCTGCGCCCATAACAACGAGGATATCACCCTCTCGAAGCTCGGAATTGAGCTCTCGAGCGATATTTTCAAAGCCGGAAATGTACTCCGCCTTGTTTCCAATTCGGATTGCAAGTGTTTTGCCACTTATTCCGAGATTATCGGTCTCACGAGCAGGATAAATGTCTGCGATATACACCTCGTCAACCGCCTCAAAGCTCTTTGCAAAATCGCTCATGAGCGCATAAGTTCTGGAAAAGGTGTGGGGCTGGAAAACGCAAAAAACTCTGTTCGCGCCGCGTTTTGCAACTCCTGCAAGTGTGGATGCGACCTCGGTGGGATGGTGACCGTAGTCATCAAAAACGAGTGCGCCGTGAACCGTACCCTTAAATTCCATACGTCTTTTTGCACCGCGGAAGGCACAAAGTCCCTCAGCTATCTTTTCGGGTTCAAGGCCCGAAATATGTCCTGCGGCAAATGCCGCAAGAGCATTGTAAACGTTGTGATCACCCGTAACAGAAAGCTTTACGTGGCAAATGAACTCACCCGAGTGCATAACGTCAAACTCGGCAAATCCATTGGGGTATCTGATGTTAATTGCACTATAATCCGCCTCGCCGTCAAGTACGCCAAAGGTAATGATTCTTCCCTTGTAATTAGCAAGAGCCACCGCAACGTTCTCATCGTCGGCATTGGCAATTACAGTACCGTTCTCGCCCGTGATTGCGGCGAAATCTGAGTAAGATTTATATATTTGTTCCATTGACTTAAAGTAGTCAACGTGGTCCATTTCAATATTAAGTATTATAGCGGTTGAGGGGTTGAAATCAAGGAATGAATCCATATATTCGCACGCCTCAAAAATGAAATTTTCACTCTCGCCAATGCGATATGCACCGCCCATGGCATCAAGCTCCGCACCGGAAAGCACAGTGGGATCTGCGTCACCCGCCATAAAGACAGTCGCACACATGGATGTGCAGGTGCTCTTTCCGTGCATACCGGAAACACCTATTCTATTGCCGTAGCCAAGCATCAAATATCCAAGATAATCCGCACGGCTGATGCAGGGTATTCCCCTCTCGTTTGCCCTAACGTACTCGGGGTTTTCGGGGGAGATTGCAACGGTGTAAACTACCGCATCATAATCTTCCATGTTGCTCGCGTCGTGGGAGTAGAAAACCTCAATACCCGTCTTTGCAAGGCGCTCCGTGAGCACGGTTTTTTCCCTATCCGAGCCACCAACGCGGTATCCGCGCAAGTGCGAGATGTGGGCGAGGGATGACATATTTATTCCGCCAATGCCAATAAAGTAAATGCTGCGGCACTCTTTTAACATCGCGTGTATATTTTCAGCTCCAAAGTGTGTATTAGGCGTAGACATAGTGGGTCCTTTCAAAATACAAAAAATTCACAATTTGTACTTAAATGTTCATAAAATATTTTTAATTTGCTAATTGTTAATTTGAATAATCGTAATAAATTGGGTTTACAATAGTCCTAATATGTTTCAAGATTTTAAAAAAGGATAGGAGACTTAAAATGAAAATCACGGACATCAAAATCAGAAAAACCTTTACCGAAGGACCTATGAAGGCAGTTGCCTCTGTAACCTTCGACCACCAACTCGTTGTACATGACATCAAAGTAATTTACGCCAAGGAAAAATATTTTATCGTAATGCCCAGTCGCAAAAATGCCGACGATACTTATCGCGACATTGTTCATCCCATCAATTCGGAGTTCCGCGCACTCCTTGAGAATGCAGTGAAGTCCGCGTATGATGCCGAGGTTGAGTCGCTCGCAAATGCTGAAGAAACAGTTTGATTTGTAAACTCACAATTTCTGCCACGCCATTTGGCGTGGCAGTTTTTTTATTTCTTAATGACGTTGTGATACTTGCCGTGGGAGAGCAAAAAGTCATTTTCACCGACGGAAAGATTGCCAAAGCTTCCGTCAAAATCCCCGAGCGAGCCGGGATTGAATATTGCCAAATCCCTATCCACTCCGCGAATACTTCCCTTCTTAATATATTCAAGAGTGGGAACATGCGTGTGTCCGAAAAGTGCTATATCAGCGCCTTGTCTGCACGCTTCTCTACAAAGCTCTTCGCGCGTGCTTTTTACCGCAAGCGTATGTCCGTGCGCCATAAAAATCTTATACTTGCCCGCGTTTATAAGTCGATAGAGTGGAATTTCCTCGCCATACGGCGAAAAGCGGTCATGCACGTCGCAATTTCCCCTAACGGTATGCACGATTATATTATCGTACTGTTTGCAGGAGAAAACGTCCGCAAGCCCGTCCCCGAGAAAGATCACGTTTAAAATCTCACCATTTCTAAGTAGCTTTTGCCTGTACTCGACAAGCTCATTTAGACGTGATACCCGTCCATGAATATCCGCAACGATCAAAATATCGCGTGTCATTTTTTATTGTACCTGTTGGCCGCCTTAATAATATCGGAAGAAATCTCTATCGGCTGACAAGCCTTAGGAGTAGAAAGAGTAATAGCTTTATTAAGCACGGAAAGTGTGAGCCTATCCTTGATCTTTTCAATTTCTCCGTCAACGCAAATGTCGGTGGGATGGTCAAAAACAATATCAACTCTCTTGCATTTCTTATAAGAAAACACCTGGGGCACCTTGGGATTGGTAAGATGTGTTCCCTCTTTATATGCACCAATGAGCTGAATAAGCTCACCAAGAGTAACCTTTTTAACCAAGCAACAGTCGATAATTCCGTCATCAAAGCTTGCAGCGGGCGCGGAGTGATATCCACCACCGTAGAATGCACCGTTAGCAAAAACAGCAATTTGGAAAGTGTTCCATTTGTTGAGCACACCGTCAAGATATATTCTACCGTTAAGCACGGCAGTGCCGAGAGATGTGATCTTTTGCGCAATAGCCGACGTATATGCAAGCTTGCTGGGAATAAACACACTTCTTCTGTTAAGTGCCGCCTGTCTTGCAATCTCACAGTCAAAGCCGATATTGATAAGATTGATGGCGTATTTATTGTTATATTTCATAATGTCAACTTTTCTCGTTTCACCGTCGAGTTGGGCATCGATGTCAAAGAATTTTTCAACGTGTTCAAAATTCTTTACAAAGTCATTTCCCGTACCCATAGGGATTATACCGAGCTGAGCATGTTCAAATCCGACAAGTCCTGCAGCTACTTCTTTTATAGAACCATCTCCGCCGCAAGCATAAAATCTAACGGGGGAGTCGGTATTTTTACAAATCTTTTTTACGAATTCCGTTGCCTCACCCATCTTCTCGGTAACGTGAATTTCATAGGAAACCTTGCGGCGGTCACAAACCTTGTGAATTTCATCAATAAGAGTATGGAATTTTGTTCCCTTACCCGCAGCAGGATTCATAATAAAATAATGCTTCATTTTTTACCTCATAACTAAAATTAATCATAAAAAATATTTCCTCGATTATAATTTTAACATAATATCTCAATTGTGTCAACCTTTTATTTTATTTCATAAAATACTATATAGAAA
>CANBDB010000146.1 GCA_947367285.1 uncultured Clostridia bacterium
GTATGGGCAAGCTCACTCCCGAGGAGCGCCCCGTAATCGGTCAGCTTGCGAATGAGGTTCGCGAGGAAATCGAAAACGCGATGAAGGAAAAACAAACCGAGCTTAAGGCGCGCGCGCTCGAAAATCAGCTCAAGGCTGAAAAGCTTGACGTGACTATGCCCGTTAAAACTCAAAAGAGAGGTCATCTCCATCCCCTCACAAAGATGCAGCGCGAGCTTGAGGACATCTTTATCGGCATGGGCTACACCATCGCTGAAGGTCCCGAGGTTGAGTACGATTACTACAACTTCCAGGCGCTCAATATTCCCGAAAATCACCCTGCGCGTGATACTCAGGACACATTCTACATTACCGAAAAGATTCTTCTCCGTTCACAAACATCTCCCGTTCAGGCGAGAGTTATGGAGCAGCAAAAGCCCCCGATCCGCATAGTTTCCCCCGGTCGCGTTTACCGTTCCGACGCTATGGACGCTACTCACTCCCCCCTCTTCCATCAGTTTGAGGGTCTTGTAGTTGACAAGGGCATCACAATGGGCAATCTCAAGAGCACTCTTGAGGAATTTGCAAAAAAGACATTCGGTGAGGAAACAAGAGTTCGTTTCCGTCCCCATCACTTCCCCTTCACAGAACCCTCTGCAGAGGTTGACGTTTCCTGCTTCGCTTGTGGCGGTAAGGGTTGCCGTCTTTGCAAGGGCGAGGGTTGGATTGAAATCCTCGGTGCAGGTATGGTTCACCCCAACGTGCTTCGCAACTGCGGAATTGACCCCGAGGAGTACAGCGGCTTTGCATTCGGTATGGGCGTTGAGAGAATTTTGATGCTCAAGTACCACGTTAACGATATCCGTCTTCTCTACGAGAACGACGTTAGATTCTTACATCAGTTCTAATAGGAGGTAAGAAATATGAATTTATCTATTAAATGGCTTAATGATTTCGTCAACACTGACGGAATTGAAATTAAAGAATATTGCGACAGAATGACCGACACAGGATCCAAGGTTGAAGGCTACGAAAAGCTCGGCGAGGACGTGCAGAACGTTATCGTTGCGCGCGTTGAAAAGATGGCTCGCCACGAGAACAGCGATCATCTTTGGGTTTGTCAGGTTAATATCGGCAGTGAAACTGTACAAATCGTTACAGGTGCGCAGAACGTTCACGAGGGTGATATCGTTCCTGCGGCTATTCCTGTAGCACACCTCCCCGGTGACATCACAATCAAGCCCGGTAAGCTCCGTGGCGTTGAATCCTACGGTATGCTTTGCTCATACCACGAGCTCGGTCTCACCGAGCACGATATGCCCGGATATGAGGGTGACGGCATCCTCATTCTCGGTGAGGAATTTGCCGAGTACGTTGGCAAGGACGTGCGCGAGGCACTTCTTCTCCGCGATACAAGCGTTGAATTTGAGATCACCTCAAACCGTCCCGACTGTCTCTCCGTTATCGGTCTTGCAAGAGAGACTGCTGTGAGCTTCAACCGTCCTTGGACTTGTCCTACACCCGTAGTTAAGGGTGCAAATGATGGCGACAACGTTGAAAACTACGTTAAGGTTGACGTTCTTGACAGTGATCTTTGTGCAAGATACAGTGCAAGAGTTGTTAAGAACGTAAAGATCGCTCCCTCTCCCCTTTGGCTCAGAATGAGACTCCGCGCAAGCGGTGTTCGTCCCATAAACAATATCGTTGACATTACAAACTACGTAATGCTCGAATACGGTCAGCCCATGCACGCGTTTGACTACTCCTGCCTTTCCGGTGCACAGATCAAGGTTCGCCGCGCGGCTGACGGAGAAAACTTCGTATCCCTTGATTCCAAGGAGCACACGCTCGACTCCACAATGCTCGTTATCGCTGACGAAACAAAGGCGGTTGCTCTTGCGGGCGTTATGGGTGGCGAAAACTCCGAGATTAAAGATACTACTACAACTGTTGTTTTTGAGAGCGCAAACTTTGAGGGTACATCTGTTCGTGTTACAGGTAAAAAGAACGGCATGAGAACCGAGTCCTCCGCGCGCTTTGAAAAGGGTCTTGACCCTGAAAACACAATTCCCGCACTCCAGAGAGCTTGCGAGCTCGTAGAGCTTCTCGGTGCAGGTGAAGTTGTTGACGGCACTATTGACGTTTATCCCGGCAAGAAGGCGCCCATCACTCTTCCCCTTGATCCCAAGGTGATTAACGAATTCCTTGGTGTTGAGATTTCCGAAGAGTTCATGGTGGAAACACTTAAAAAGCTCGAGTGCAAGGTTGAGGGCGGTGTTATCACAGTTCCCTCCTTCCGTAACGACCTCACTTGTATGAACGATATCGCCGAGGAAATCATCAGAATCTACGGCTACAACGATATCAAATCTTCCAAAATCAAGGCTGAAAACACTGCAGGCGGAAGAACTCCCCAGCAGCAGTTCAAGGTTGATCTTTCCGACGCGCTTTGCGGCATGGGACTTGACGAGATTCAGACCTTCTCCTTCATCAGCCCCAAGTATTATGATAAAATCCGTCTTCCCGAGGACGAGAGTGTTAGACGCTCAATCGTTATCTCCAATCCTCTCGGCGAGGACACAAGCATTATGAGAGTAACTGCTCTTCCCTCTATGATGGAAGCACTCGCGCTCAACAACAATATGGGCAACGAGGATGTTTGCCTCTACGAAATGGGCAATATCTACATTCCTGCGCCCGAAGAGGACGACCTTCCCTGTGAATCCAACGTTCTCACTCTCGGTATGTACGGAAACGTTGATTTCTACACAATGAAGGGTGTTATTGAAGGTGCGCTCGCACTCGGAAGAATTAAGGGCGTTACCTACGAAGCAGTAACTGACAACGCTACCTTCCATCCCGGTCGTTGCGCTCGTCTTGTAGCTGCTGACGGCGAATTCCTTGGCATCTTCGGTCAGCTCCATCCTCTCACTGCACAAAATTACGGCTTTACAACTCCCGTTTATGCGGCTGAGCTTGATTTTGATGCAATCTTCGAGCACCGCGACGGCCTTATTGAGTACAAGCCACTTCCCAAGTTCCCCGCATCCACTCGTGACTTCTCATTCGTTTGTGATGAGGAGCTTGAAGTAGGTAAGCTCTCCGCACTCATTGCGCGCGCAGGCGGTAAACTCGTTGAGGATGTTGAACTCTTTGACATCTATCGCGGTACACAGCTCGGCGAGGGCAAGAAGTCCGTTTCCTTCCGTGTGACTCTCCGCGCAAGCGACAGAACTCTCACAGTTGAGGAAGCAGACAAGGTAAGCACAAAGATTCTTTCCAGCCTTGAGCATCAGCTTGGTTTGACTCTTAGAAAATAAAACAAAATTTAAGGGACTCCCTTTGGAGTCCCTTTTTACAATGCGATGTATTTATTCTTTATATCTGAGATACAAACATCATCCAACTTGCATATACGTGTTCTACATTTCCATATTCATCAACCTTTGCATATGCTCCATATGTCTGAACACTTTTTTCAAAGTTACCGTAGTTATCGTATAAATAGAATGTTATATAGAATTCAAATTTATTTCCCTCTCTTTCCACCTTTCCAACTTTATATCTAGTGGCATTAACATCATAGTATTTAAACTTAGATGAATAAGTACCATACATCATACCTCTTAAGTATTCTTTTAAAACTGCCTCTTCAGCTATTTCTTGTCTCTCGGATAAAGATAGTGTAGGTCTTGTTGTGGTAGTTCTTCGTGTAGTTGTTGTAGTAGTTGTTGTAGTAGTTGTTAAATTAGATTCATTGGTGTTTGAAATTATAATAACACCTATTACGAATACTGCTACTATTGCTAAAATAATTAGTCCTGTTCTCGTTTTCATATCATGACTTCCTTTCTTTTGGTGGTTGTGCGTTTTTGGGTATATGCCAAGGTGAACCCTTTTTGTCCTGAGTAGCTCCGTCTATTTTGCCTTCACGACACCATTTTTGAATAACAGATTGTGAAAATCCCCATTTTTCAGAAGCCTCTTTTGTTCCCATATCAGCCATACAGCTTTTTCTTTAATCCTTTCTACATATTTTGAGTTATTTTTTAACTC
>CANBDB010000147.1 GCA_947367285.1 uncultured Clostridia bacterium
GCTATTTTCAAGTGATTTTGTATACTTCACGCGTCACTTTTTCGTGTATTTGGGTTTTCATCTTATCCTTTGATATTCTTTTGAAGCCGAGCGAGGATATATCATAGGTAAAATGCTCGTCCGCGGGGTAATTCAAGCCCCACACATACACAACAATCGTATCAAAGCTATCGAGATTATGGAGCAGGCTTGCCTCTTCTATAAAGCAAAGAGAATTCTCCTCACAAGCGCTAATGGGATCGTCGCAAATCTCCACGTTTTCGCAACCTAAAAAAAGCTTTGCGGAAAAAGGTGAGATGTAGATTTTTTCTCCGCCAAATCTTGAAACAAGGTCGGAGATCACCTCAACGTCCTTAACCTGACGTCTCTTATTAAATCTCATTCCGCCCCTTGGGTCTATACAAAGTGCAATCGTCTTTTTCAAAGTGATTCACCACCCTTCTTGGTCATATTATACATTATATTTTCGATTTTTGCAAGATATATTAAAAAATGAACAAAATTGTCAAAAACTTCTACACTCTCAACGCTAATGAGGATCACTCAACTGAGGTTTACGTTTGCACGGGTAAAATAAATTGGGTTGAAACTGCTCATTATACAAGCATTCAGCTTCTTACCCCTAACGGTCAAAAGATCTCTCTTTACTCCTCAAGCGCTAATCAGTTCAACTGGCTCAAGGAATTTAGAGGTGAAGAAATCACAGTTGAAATTGTTGACTGCAGCTGGCACGGTAAAACCTACTATGCAGGCTGCGTTATCGCTGTTATCACCGGGGACGGCAAGGTATACAACGAGCTCAACTTCACTACAGGTAAATAATTGAACAAATCAAATTTGGCGCTCCGATTGGAGCGCCTTTTTTATATAGTTAAATTGGGATTTAGGGGGGGAGATAGTTTGTTTTGGAATAGCAGGGGGCTTTTTGAAAAGCCGCCCCCTGCACCCCCGAAAAACTTTTGAAGCATTTTATTACTAAATTCCGCGCAAATTACGCGTTGGAATTCTCCAACTCCCAACGCAATCGTTTTTCTCATTCTTCGAAAAACGTGTAATTTGCTACACTCTCTATAGCCACGAACAAAGCATACGGCTATAATTCACATTAGCAAATTACAGTTTTTCGAGCATAGGGGTTCCCCGAAGCGAATGAAATGAGCTTTGGGGGTTCTCGTGGCGCCTGTCACACACCGAGAAAAACGTTATGTGTCAACTCGTTGACACAATTTGCGCGGCATTTATCTATAAAGTGCTACAAAGGTTTTTGCGCCACTTTTTTCAAAAAGTGGCATTTTCAAGCAATCTAACTTCAAAAACCGCCCGATTATTATAAAAGCGGGCGGTTTTGTAATTTATTCTTCAAGTCTTTTTGCAATACGAGTTGCCACGATATCGAGGGCTGTCTTGTTCTTGCCGCCATTAATGATGATGTCGGCATATTTTTTGGTCGGTTCTACGTAGATGCGGTGCATAGGCTTAACAGTATTGAGATACTGTGCAATAACACCGTCGATATCACGTCCGCGCTCGCGCACGTCGCGGCGAAGTCGACGCAAAATTCTATCGTCCGCATCCGCGTCGGTGAATATTTTGATATCGAACATTTCGCGGAGCCTTTCGTCGTGGAAGGTCAAAATTCCGTCAACAATGATAACGGGAGAGGGAACGAGGCGAGTATATTCGGATTTTCTTGTATGAACTTTGAAATCGTAGTTGGGAACGTCCGCCGCTTCACCGTCACGAAGAGAACGGAGGTGCTTTACGAGCAAGTCGGTGTCGAGAGCATCGGGGCAGTCGTAGTTTGTCTTTATTCTTTCTTCAAATGAAAGATGATCCTGCGGTTTATAATAATTATCGTAGGAAATTACGGTTATTTCGTTGGGAAAGAGAGAGAGCAAGCGCTTTGCAAATGTAGATTTACCACTTCCTGTACCGCCTGCGATGCCAATAAGCATGGGAGATTTCATATATTCGAATTCCTTTTCGTGTGTTTTTATTGAGTATAACACAAAAAGTCCGTTTTGTCAACAAAACCGCCGATTTCTCGGCGGTTTTTGTATATACTATAATATATTATTCAGCGTCCTTTTTGAGATTTACGAGAATGTTTGTGATGATACCGAGGATGAGCGCGCAAGCTGTTGTTGTAAGAGTTATCTTGCCGATAGCCAAGGACATACCGCCGATACCTGTAATGAGGATAACTGCTGTTGTGAAGAGGTTTGCGTTGTTTTCGAGGTCAACCTTCTGAATCATCTTGAGACCACTTACTGCGATGAAGCCATAGAGAGTGATGCAAACACCGCCCATTACGCAACCGGGAATGGAATCAAGGAATGCTACGAAGGGAGAGATGAAGGAGATTGCAAGGGACATTACCGCTGTGATGGTGATTGTTGCAACGGAAGCATTCTTTGTGATAGCAACGCAACCAACGGACTCACCGTATGTTGTGTTGGGGCAACCGCCAAATATTGCACCTGCCATTGAACCAATACCGTCACCGAGGAGAGTTCTGTGGAGACCGGGCTCTTCGAGAAGGTCGCTCTCAATGATGGATGAGAGGTTCTTGTGGTCAGCAATGTGCTCTGCGAATACTACGAAAGCAACGGGGATATATGCAACTGCGATTGTTGCAAGGTAGGACCATTCAAAATCCTTTGCGCCTTCGAATGCCTTAAGGAAGGAGAATTCGGGAACGGAGAGGAATGTTTTAAGTGTAACACCGTCTTCAACGAGTGCCTTGAAGGGAGCGAAGTCGATTACCATAAGATCGGCATTGTTTGTAAGCACACCGATTACAGTGAATAGGAGAGCCACACCATATCCGGAAAGGATACCGAAGATGAAGGGGAAGAGCTTACCAACCTTTTTGCCGTATGTAGAGCAAAGAATTACTACGAAGAGTGTTACGATAGCGCAAATAAAGGATACCCAAATGTTTGCTGTCATAATGAATGCGCCGTTGCCGTCCTGAGGGCCGTATGAGAATACGTCATTAACTGCCGCGCCTGCAAGGGAAAGACCGATGAGAGCAACTGTGGGGCCGATTACAACGGGGGGCATGAGCTTGTTGATCCAGTTTACACCAACAAATTTAACTACGATTGCAAGAACTACGTAAACAAGACCTGCAAAAATTGCACCAAGGAGAAGTCCAAGAAAACCGAGGCTCATTGAAGTTGCGCCTGCGAATGCAGCACACATTGAGCCAATGAATGCGAATGATGAGCCAAGGAATACGGGGCTCTTGAATTTTGTGAGAATTTGATAAACAAGTGTACCGATACCAGCTCCGAAAAGTGCTGCGGAAGCGGACATGCCGTTACCCACGATTGCGGGAACTGCGATTGTTGCTGCCATTATGGCAAGAAGCTGCTGAAGTGCGAACAAAACGGTCTTGAGATAACCGATCTGCTTCGGCTTTGCGTCAACGTTGTAGATAAGTTTCATTGAAACATCCTCCTGATTTTTTATATTAATTTTATTTTGACCATAAAAAAAGCTGACGAAAATTCGTCAGCAATAAATCAAATATTAAATGAAAAGATGAAAAGGGAATAGGACACCACGGCGCTGAAAAACTTGTTGTTAAAAGCAAAATTCATCATCGTTTTGTCCACCTTTCTTTTCACACTGGGAGAAATTATATCATAAAGCAATGTCAAAGTCAATAGCAAATTGTTGAAAAATCTTACAAAAATAAAGCGATAAACCCCAATAATTTTTCTATTTTGCACTTTTTGCCAAAATACACCCCCTTATTTTGCACTTTTTGCTATTTTATTTCGTGCTTGCATAGTGTATAATAATATCATCAAAGGAAGATAAAATCAATTTCAAATTTTGATTTAACGGTGGGTTACTATCGCGCGTTGTCATTCTGGAGGGAGTGTAACGACCGATAGAATCTCAAACAACCGCGTAGGGGACGGCGCCCACGACGTCCCGATAAAAACCGTTAGCATAAACTAAACGGTGTTCCCCTCATCCACCATCAAAGATGGTCCCCCTTCCC
>CANBDB010000148.1 GCA_947367285.1 uncultured Clostridia bacterium
TTGTATTACTGTATGTATATGGCTATTTTATCGGTAGCAAATTATAGTTTTTCGACAAGGGAGAAAAACGTTACGTGTCAACTTGTTGACACAATTTGCGCAGATTTAGCCAATAAAATGCGTTTAAAAAGCTTTTTGGTTCTTTTTCTCGAAAAAGAACATTCCATATAAACTAACTTTAAGGATACAAAAATGAACGAAAGACAAAAACACATTAGGAATTTTTCAATAATTGCTCACATTGACCACGGAAAGAGCACGCTTGCGGATAGAATTCTTGAGGCAACGCAAACTCTCACCAAGCGCGAGATGGAGGAGCAGGTGCTTGATAATATGGATCTCGAGCGCGAGCGCGGTATCACCATCAAGGCGCGTGCGGTAAAGCTTGATTATACCGCGCCCAACGGCGAGCAGTACGTTCTCAACCTCATTGACACCCCCGGTCACGTTGACTTTAACTACGAGGTTTCGCGCTCGCTCAACGCGTGTGAGGGCGCACTTCTCGTTGTTGACTCGACGCAGGGGATTGAGGCGCAAACACTTGCAAATGCCTACCTTGCGGTTGATGCAAACCTTGAAATTGTTCCCGTAATTAACAAAATAGACCTTCCCAGCGCGGATATTCAGCGTTGCCGCGACGAAATTGAGGATATTATCGGCATTGAAGCGCAGGAATGCCCTGCGGTTTCTGCTAAAACCGGTCTCAATATTGACGATGTACTCAAGGCAGTAGTTGA
Organism: uncultured Clostridia bacterium; assembly: GCA_947367285.1. GTDB lineage: Bacteria > Bacillota > Clostridia > Oscillospirales > CAG-272 > RGIG4608. The sequence goes on from CANBDB010000148.1 coordinate 738, forward strand.
CCTTATTCCTGCGCCCAACGGAGAAGAGAATGCGCCCCTCAAGGCACTTCTTTTTGACTCCTACTATGACTCCTATCTCGGTGTTGTAGTTTACGTTAAGATAATCGACGGCTCAATGAAGATTGGCGACAAGATTAAGATGATGAGTGCGGGTCAGGTATACGAGGTTATTGATATCGGTACTATGGAACCCTTTGGACTCAAGAGCACGGGTGAGCTCAAGACGGGCGAGGTTGGATATTTTACCGCGTCCATCAAGAGCGTTGGTGACACACGTATCGGTGATACGATAACTCACGTGGACAAGCCAACTTCCGAGGCGCTTCCCGGCTTTAAGGCGGCACAGCCCATGGTTTATGCGGGTATTTATCCTGCGGACGGCTCTCGATACGGCGACCTTCGCGACGCGCTTGAAAAACTTAAGCTCAATGACGCTGCGCTTACCTTTGAACCTGAAACATCCATCGCTCTCGGATTTGGCTTCCGTTGCGGATTTTTGGGACTTCTTCATATGGAAATTATTGAGGAGCGACTTGAGAGAGAGTTTAACCTCGACCTCATTACCACCGCGCCCAGCGTAATTTACAAGGTTACAAAGAGAAACGGTGAGGAGGTTTTGGTTGACAACCCCTCAAACTATCCCACACCAGACGAGATAGAGGCGGCATACGAGCCCCTCGTTAAGGCATCCATCATCACTCCCACGGAGTACGTTGGTGGCCTTATGGATCTTTGTCAGGATAGACGAGGAATCTTTATTGATATGAAGTACATTGACACCACTCGTGTTGAGCTTCACTATAAGCTGCCCCTCAATGAGATAATTTACGACTTCTTTGACGCGCTTAAGAGCCGTTCTCGCGGATACGCATCACTTGACTACGAGCTTGATGAATACAACAAGAGCGAGCTTGTAAAGCTTGATTTCCTTCTTAATGGAGACCAGGTTGACGCGCTTTCGTTCATCGTTCACGAGGAAAAGGCATACGGCAGAGCAAGACGAATTGCTGAAAAGCTCAAGGAAAATATTCCGCGTCAGCTCTTTGAAGTGCCGATTCAGGCGGCTATTGGCTCTAAAATTATCGCCCGTGAGACCGTTAAGGCAATGAGGAAGGACGTTCTTGCAAAGTGCTACGGCGGTGATATTACTCGTAAGAAAAAGCTTCTTGAAAAACAGAAGGAAGGTAAAAAGAAGATGCGCCAGCTCGGTAGCGTTCAGGTTTCTCCCGAGGCATTTATGGCGGTACTCAAGCTTGATGACAATGATTAATTTGAAAAATACAAACGAAAAAGCCCCAAGAAAATTGGGGCTTTACCTTCATATCCCGTTTTGTAGAACAAAATGTCTCTATTGCGACTTTTGCTCATTTGTGAGCAGGGAGGACGAGGAGAGGGAGCAGTATGTTCGCGCGCTTATTACGGAGATTGAAGGCAAACGAAATTATGAATATTTGGTCGACACCGTGTATTTCGGCGGCGGAACGCCAAGCTTGTTGACAAAGGAACAAATTGCGAGAATTTTGTCCGCCCTGCGAGAAAATTTCAGTATTTCACCCAATGCGGAGATCACTTTGGAGTGTAATCCAATGACTCACCTTGACGATGGCGAGGAGTATTTTGGCGCACTGCGTGCGCTCGGTGTTAATCGACTTTCGCTCGGTATTCAAAGTGCCAATGACATGGAGCTTAAATTGATTGGCAGGCGACACAGCTTTGAGGATGCTAAAAAGACTTTTTTGGCGGCTCGCACGGCAGGATTTGATAACACAAGCATTGACCTTATGCTCGGTATTCCTTCGCAAACCGTAGCAAGCTTGAAAGAGTCGGTGAATGAGTTTTTAAAGCTTGGGGCGGAGCATATTTCGATATATTCGCTTCAACTCGAAGAGGGAACACCTCTTTACAAAATGAGGGAAAAATATGATCTTGCCGACGATGACGCGGCTGCCGACATGTACGAGATGGTGGTGAAGATTATGCGAGAGGCGAACTATTGCCACTATGAAATAAGTAATTTCGCAAAAGAGGGCAGGGAGAGTCGACACAATTCAAAGTATTGGCGGCTTGACGAATATTTGGGGTTTGGACTTGCGGCTCATTCCGACTTTGGCGGAAAACGATTTGAAAACACTCGAAATATGGAAAAGTACTTTAGCGGCGAGTGGCTCGAAAGCGAATATGAGATTTCCGCATCCGAGAGGGAATTTGAATTTTTGATGCTCGGTCTCAGGACAAGCGCAGGAATTTCAAAAAATGAATTATTAAGAAGATTTGGCGTTGATTTTAATATGAAATACGGCGCAAAGGTCGAAAAATTTGCAAATGCGGGATATCTTTGCGACAACGTGGAACGCGTAATGCTTACGGAACGCGGTTTTGAGGTGAGCAATTCTATTCTCTCGGAGATTTTAGATTTTAATTATTGACAAAACGGCATAAATAGGTTAAAATAAGAGTACAATATTAAAGGAGATTAAAAAATGGCTACAAATAATGAAAGAGAATTCGTTACCCTTGAGGATGAGGAGGGCAACGTAACTGAATTTGAACTTATTGATGAAGTTGAAATGAACGGTACACGTTATTTCGCTATCATTGTTGCTGAGGATGGCGACAAGACATTCTGTGAGTACGGTATCGTTAAGCTCGTAGTTGAAAATGGTGAGGAAATGCTCACTTCCGTTGACGATGACGCTGAGTACGAGAAGGTTGCTGATTATTTTGATGAACACCTTGCTTCCGAAATAGATTACGACGCGTCCATCGAGGACTAATTATTAAAAAAATCCTGCGCATCCCGTGATGTCGGGTCGATTGAACCTACAATTGATTAAAGGAGCTCAAAATAAATTTGACGTTGGTTTGCAGACCTCCCGCTCTCCTCCGAGTTGACTTGTCCTCGCAAGAGATCGCGGACGTTGGGAGCAGTAAAGACGGCAATAGAGCACCGCCCTGAATACAGGGTTCTATGTTACCGGACACACGATTGTGTGGGGTATGAAAAAGCACGCAAAAAGCGTGCTTTTTTGCGTTTATTGGTTACAAAATTGGGGTTTAGCGAACAGTAAGATTGATTTGGATTTAGGGGGACCTACTTTTTTGAAAAAAAGTAGGCAAAAAACTTTTCAAGAGACTTCGTCATTGTAGCCATATAGTGCATATAAGGTCTACCAAATCTCGCGCAAATTGTGTTGCGGAGCAACACATAACGTTTTTCTCGGTGTGTGACAGGCACCTCGAAAAACTGTAATTTG
>CANBDB010000149.1 GCA_947367285.1 uncultured Clostridia bacterium
TATATATATGGTATTATATATTAACAAACAAGCGTATCAATTTTGGAGGATATATATGAATAAATTAAAGGAGATTTGGCGGGATTTTGCTAATAAGAACCCCAAAATATCTGAGTGGGTACGCGAGGGAGGTCTTTTCTTCCTTGTAAGTAATTTGATTACGATAATCAGAGGAATTCTTGTTACAATTCTTGAGCCCGTTTTCGGATTTCTCGGTAGTGAGGCGATTGGATTCCCGGGAATTATGATAAATATACTTGGAATTGAGTTTCCGTGGTACATAATAGGCGCGAGTGAGCAGGACGGAGGAGTTGCATATTTTATAGCTCTTTTGATATCCATGTGGGCTTGCGAGATAATCAATTTCTTTATGCAGCGAAAATTCGTGTTCCGCAGTAACGGAAAAATGGGACGTCAGGCGGTATTTTATTTCCTCGCATTTTTGATAGTTACCTGTGTAGTTAACGCAGTGAGCAATATTTGGATCGGAGTGGCAAGTCATTTCGTTTCTCCCTTCCTTTACAATTTGGGTACAACGTTTATAACGGGCGGCGTAGCAATGGTAGTATTCTTCTTTGCAAATAAGCTTATTTTCAAGGATACTGCCGATGAATAAGAGATTATTAGTATTTATACCCCTTTTACTAACTCTCTTACTGCTCGTTTCGTGCTTTGCCGCACCGGGTGGCAAGGGAAACGTAAGTCCCGGGGAGATACCGGACAGGTTTACTCTCGACGAGCATAAGATCGCGACCTTTGAAAATGGATATCCCGAGGGCTTTTGGGCTAGAAATGACCGTGGAAACGGCCCACCCTTTAACTGCTCCTTTATGAGAAGTAATGCGATTGTGGAAAATAACCAACTCACACTTCTTCTTAATAAGGGTGGCTACGGATACGTTGGAGCGGAATTTCGCTCGGGCGCAACCTTTTCATACGGTTACTATTCCGTGTGCATGAAGGCGGCGAGATGCGACGGAGTTATTTCATCCTTCTTCACCTACACGGGTTGGCCTTGGGATGAAATTGACATTGAATTTCTCGGAGATGATACAACGAGAGTACAGTTTAACTACTACACAAACGGAGTTGGCCATCACGAATACGTGTACGAGCTTGGATTTGATGCATCCGAGGGATTTCACGAATACGGATTTGATTGGCAGGAGGATTCTATAACGTGGTACGTTGACGGCGTTGCTGTTTATCGCGCAACGGAAAATATTCCCTCACACGCGGGTCACATTATGATGAACCTTTGGAACGTGGCGGATACCAATGCGGACTGGGCAGGAAAATTTGATGAAAACAGATTGCCCGTGACTGCAGAATACAAATGGATAGGATATCAAAGCGCGGAATGACGCGCAGGATATATAAATTCTTTTTTACAATATAGGAGGAAAACTATGAAAAGAAGATTTTTAGTTGTAATCGCACTTTTGCTCGTGAGCGCAATGACACTCAGTAGCTGTGCAATCACTGATCTTTTCAATCAGTGGTTTGGTAACGAGGTAGAGCTTACCGATGCACCTCTCCAAACAGAAAAGATTGCTGATTTCACACAGGGTGCACCCGATGCAAGCGTATTGTACCCCTCTCACGGTTGGTCCAATGGCGACGTATTTAACGTAGTATGGCAGAACGACAACGTTTATTACGAAGACGGCATTATGCGTCTTGGTATCGTTGAGGAGCCTGCAACCGTGTGGATTGACGGCGTAGAAGTTCCCTACAGCTACACTGCAGGTGAAGCGCGTACAGAGAACTACTATCACTACGGTGATTACGAGGTTCGCATGAAGCCTTCTGCAAACCCCGGTACTGCAAGCACATTCTTTGTTTGCACAGGTCCTTATGACCTTAAGGACGGCGAACCCAATCCTCACGACGAGATTGATATTGAGTTCCTTGGTAAGGATACAACAAAGGTACAGTTCAACTTCTTCGTAAACGGTAAGGGCGGGAATGAATATATGTATGACCTCGGCTTTGATGCTTCTGAGGAATTCCACACATACGGCTTCCGTTGGGAGCCCGACTCCATCACATGGTTCGTTGATGGTAAGCCCGTTTATAAAGTAACAACTGACACTTCCGTTCAGGAAGCTAAAAACGTAAGAGTTGTTGAGGCACTTCCTCAGACAGCCGGTAGAATGCTCACCAACTACTGGTGCGGCAACGAAAGAGCTTGGGCATGGATGGGCATGTACGAGGGTGAAACTAGCGACAACGGTACACAGTATGAATGGATGGGAACAAGTGCGGAGGGTGCTCCTCTCAACAGTGGTAGCGGCAGCGTTACTCCCGATAATCCTAATCCCGATAATCCCAATCCCGACGTTAATCCTTCCGACCCTGTGAAGCTTGACGTTGAGTTCTTGACAGACCACAAGGACATTTACACAATCGAAGCTCCTGCACAGTTTGCTGATTCCGCAAGAATTACATACTCCGCAGTTGTTGGTAACTCTTGGGCTAATGTAAACACTTGGATTGACGGCAAGATTGGCGGCTACGACACACTTAGCTTCAAGATTAAGAATGACGGCGAGGCTGAAGTAAACATTTGGTTGCAGCTTCAAAATGCAGGTACAAACGTTGCTGAGGAACACCTCATTATTCCTGCAGGCGAGGAAAAGGAATTTGAAATTTCCTACTCCGGCAATATTCAGATCGCTCTCTTCTTCATCGACTCCAGCCACGTAGTGACTGAGGGCGCAACATATGCAGGTGATATCACTATCTCCGAGATCAAGGTTGCTAAGAAGGGCGCAACTGAGGATCCCGATCCCGAACCCACACCTGATCCTGACCCTGTAGTTGGCGAATATCTTGAGTTCAAGGCAGACCCCATCTATACACTTCACAACACAGAACAGTACGTTAACTTTGTTCGCGTAACATACTCCGGCGTTGATACTAAGACATATCAGAACGTTAACGCTTGGATTAAGGATAAAGCGGCAGGAAAGTCCGAGTGGACAGCTACAGTTACAAATAACGGTGAAGCAACTGTTTATATTACACTTAAGCTCGAAACCGAAGATCATACAGCATTGAAGGAAGAAAAGCTTGAAATCGCTCCCGGCGAGACAAAAACACTCAAATCTACATTTGAGGGTGAAGCGGCATTTATTTACTTCTTCGTCGATTCCGGTTGGAGTGAAACAGTTACAACTCACTCCGGTGATGTTGTAATCTCCGGCGTAGCATTCAGCGGTGAGGCTAATACTCCCAACCCTGATCCTGAACCCACTCCCGATCCTGATCCTACACCCGATTCCACTTCCACACCCGCAACATTTGAATACTGGTGGGCATCTAACACATCTCTTTACTCATACGAGGGAAGCAACCCCATCACTATCAGATATAACGGTGCAGGCTCCGGCTATGCTTGCGTAGGCGGACATCCCGGCAACTACGTAGCAGGTAAGAATGTTTTCACAGTTACTATTACAAATAACGGCGCTGCAGCCACAAAGGTTCGTGTTGACGTTCAAAACGGTGCAAGTGCTATCTGTAACGTAAGTGCAACTGCTGAAGGATATGACGTTGAAACTGTAGAAGGCTCAACACTTGAAATCCCCGCAGGTGAAAGTGCAACACTCGTTATCACATTCAATTCAACAGACGGTGCAATTGCTAATATTGTATTGTTCGTTGATACAATGAGAGAGGATTCCGCTACATATAACAGCGAGATAGTACTCTCCGATATGAGCTTTAGCCAGAAATAATTAATATTTCTAATATAACACAATAAAACAATGATAGCGGCTGTCATTTGACAGCCGCTTGACGATAATTCTGAATAGTCAGGAGTTATTTATGAAACAAAAAAGCACTAT
>CANBDB010000150.1 GCA_947367285.1 uncultured Clostridia bacterium
AATATATTTATATTGGAGGTTTTTATGATTATTGATAAACTTGCGCTGATTTTGACTATCGTTGGCGCGCTCAACTGGGGTTCTATCGGACTTTTTCAGCTTGACGTAGTAGCGTGGATTTGCGGTGGCCCTGCCACACTTTTGGCGCGTATTATCTACACCGCGGGGGCGCTTGCAGGTATTTGGTGCATCTCGCTCCTCTTTAGAGAGACTGATGACGAGGTAGTTACGCGCGACGTAAGATAAACCTAAGACAACGGCGAGCTTGCTCGCCGTTTTATTTTTTATTGTATTTTTGAAAGATTGCCCGAAGGGCATTTTGAGAGCGATTAGCACCTTTCTCCAGCAGTAAATTTGTGATTTTTTCGTTATTTTTATGATGAGCCAGCATTTTTTCAACTTGAAGTGCAAGAAAATCACTATTATATAATTGTTTTTCGCGGAGGGAAGGGTGGAGTAAAAAATCCTTACATAGTGCCTTTATTTTCGGATCGTCGGAAACGGAGAGCGTGGGTACTCCGCAAGAGGCAGCAAAAAGTGATCCGTGGTAGCGCTGACTTATGACGAATTTTGCGTCTCGGAGCAAGGCACAAAGCTCATTCGGTGTTAAGGGGCAAATTGTTCGAAAGGAGGGAAGGGCCGTCGCCACTTCTTCATCCTCTACAGGATTGAGAACGCACAAAACCGCGCGACAGGCGTAGTTTTTTTCAAGTTTTTTGAGTATTGTGGTGAGTTGGATGGGGGTTATATTGGCTTTTTTAAGTCCGCGCGCGCAGGGAATATAGATAAAGTAGTTATTTTTTGGTGAGTTTATCAACCTTTGGTTGAGTTTTTGTCGGTTGCTTTCAAAAAGCGCGAGGGCGGGATCGGGAACAAGATGGATCTTTCGGTGTGGGAGAATCTTTTGGAGCTTTGTGCGTGAGTCAGTGTCGCGGACACTAATGATATCAAATCCGTCAACCGCGCGTGCTATGAGTTTTGTTAGCACTTTTTGGGGCAAAATATTATCTTTAACAGGGCCGATGCCATTGGCGAGCATTATTTTATTTTTAGCGAGCACGTTTGCGGTAATTATGGCGGCGAGGTAATAAAACAGGGAAGCGGTGGACGTGGAATTTTGAAGAAGGGAGCCACCTCCAAACACAAAAAGGTCGGTATCGCGCAAAATCCCCGTCATTTTTAGCGGGTTTTTGGTGTTCAAAATGGATATTTTGGCACGGTCACCAAAGACTTCTCCGATTGCTCGCTTTATTGAAAGAAGTATTGCTTCATCACCGAGATTGCCCTTGCCGTAGTAGCCGCAGAGGGTTATCCGAATTGTTTTTTGGGGATTTTGTTCTAGAATTTCTCGATAAACAGAAAGGGTTTCGCGCGTCATTTTTTCGGCGGAGAAATATTTAGCGACTATTTCACGAGAGAGGCGCGAAAGCCGCGCTTTTTCGGTCTCGGGCAGGGAATAATAGTGAGAAATTTCACTAAACAGTTCATCCGCGGTGCAAATCGGGTGCGCGCGGCAGGTGAAATTTGTTTTGATGGCGGCAGGGAGCTTTCTTTCATCCAGCAGTCCGAGGCAGCCCTCGTTGCCGAGAAGTATTACGGGTGAGCCGCAGGACATCGCCTCAAGTGCGGCTCGGGAGACGCCAACAAAAAGGGTATTCTCGTCATAAAAATTGGTGGGACGGGATTGTGTGCCGAGGGGCAAAATCAACTCTCGGTTGAGTTTTTGGCTGATTTTTTGAGCCATTGGTGCGATTTTGGGGTATTCAGTGCCGCCGCCGATAATATTAATTTGTATTTTGGGATATTTTTCGGCAAGTTTTTGCGCAATTTCACAAATGAGGTATGCGCCAAGGGATGAGTCGCCATCAAGGCGGCTGGTGAAGATTATTTTTTTCATTGTTTTCGTCCGTATTTTTCGTCGAGTTGGTACATATATTATTGTCAATTCGAGAGAATTTAATTATTTGATATTGAAATATAATAAAAATGTGGTATAATGATTGGCAGAGTTTAGATTTATTCAGGTGGTTCTAATGAATTTTATAATTGAGCTTATTAAGGCGCTTTTTTTAGGAATAATTGAGGGCATCACGGAGTGGCTGCCCGTAAGCTCCACGGGGCATATCATTTTATTTGATGAGTTTTTCCCCCTGACAGTTGGAGCGCATATTCATCCCGATTTTGTGGGTGAATTTGTGGAAATGTTTGAGGTGGTAATCCAAATGGGCGCAATCATGGCGGTTGTGGTGCTATTTTGGGATAAGCTTTGGCCCTTTTCAAAGCAGAAAAGCCTCGAAGAAAAGCGCGGTGTTTGGCAAACCTGGTTCAAGGTTTGTGTGGCGAGCGTGCCTGCGGCAATAGTTGGCATAGTGCTCGACAAGGTTATTGAGGAGCTCACGGGCAAGGACATTGACGGTTGGCTCTACAACGGCGTAGTTGTTTCGCTGATGCTGATAATTTACGGCGTGCTTTTCATTATTATTGAGCGTTTTAATGCAAAAAAAGAGGCGAAGGTCACGGATATTTCGCAAATTTCGTACGTTCAGGCATTTTTGCTCGGTGTATTTCAAATGATGGCGATAATTCCCGGAACGAGCCGCTCGGGCGCGACGATTCTCGGTGCGATGCTCATTGGCTTTTCGCGCACTTGTGGGGCGGAGTTCTCGTTTTTTATGGGAATTCCTGCGATGGTGGGCGGCTCGCTCATAAAGGCGCTCGGATTTTTCGATTTTGTGGGGGGAGATAACTCCCTCGGCGTGGCACTCAACGTGCCGCTTGAGGCGTGGGTAATTCTCGCAGTTTCGACGGTGATCGCTTTCGCGGTGTCGATGATTTCCATTAAATTCTTGATGAATTTCGTTAAAAAGCACTCGTTTGCACCGTTTGGCGTTTACCGAATCGTGCTTGGCGCGATCGTTTTGATTTATTTTATGTTGAAATAGAAAATAGCAGGATTTTTCCTGCTATTTTTTTATTCCGTTACGGATGATTTTGACGTTTTTGGGTGGGGTGGGGGAGTGTTTTTGCAGGTGGTGGGCGATGTCCTCGCTGACGCAGATGGTCGCGTCGCCCCAGGTGGAGAGGAGATTCTTTGGGAATTTCATTGAAAATAGCGCGTGGGCGGTGGTGACGAGGGGAATTTTGCGCTTTTTGCAAATTCCGCGCGCCAAAAGGGCGGTCATTCGTGTGTGGGCGTGGACGATATCGGGGTTTAGCTCGTCGGCATATCGGCTGATGAGCTTTTTGGCGCGGGCGAGGTTAACAGGATTGGGGGAGAATTTGGAGTGCAGCGGTGGTAGGGGAAGCCATTTTATGCCGTTTTGGGCGATTTTTTCGGCGGTTTCGCCCCACGCGGACGCGACTGCGACCTCGCAACCGAGAGCGGCAAGCTCCTCGGCAAGCGTTTCAACGTGGCTCTCCGCACCGCCCACTCCGAGTGAATCAATGAGCATTAATATTTTCATTTTTTGAGTCCTTTTTTGATTAGTTTGCGCGCGGCGGGGTGGCGTATGCGGAAAATTTGAAATTCTTGACAAGAAATTTTATTTGGTGTATAATGGAATTACTATTGGTGCTGTGGGTGCAATTTCAATAGGTGCAGGCGTGGTAATTATTGGAGTTGTAGCAGGTACTATTATAATTGCCGTGGTATCAGATGCTCTTGATAATTGGTGGGACCAGAAAAAAGAGGAGTGGTTTTCTTAATTATGAAAAAAATATATATCCCCATCCTCCTAGCAGCTGCACTAACATCCTGCCAGGAAGGCAATATAACTACTGAGTCTCCAGTTGTACGCGACCAGATGTCCTTCAACATCCTTTCCCCAGGAGCCCAGACAAAAGTGTCACACAA
>CANBDB010000151.1 GCA_947367285.1 uncultured Clostridia bacterium
CTTGTTCTGTCTGGCTAATGATACGAAGAATATCGAACTGATCCTCGCCTGCGACCAAAAGGCATTGTCCTTTGACAGCAGCACGAAGTATTGGACTGCCACCGAGGAGGCTTTCGATTTCGGCAATACCAACGACTTTATGGGCTATACCTTCAAGTCCATTACTATGGCACACACTCCCAAAGTCGATGACGGCGACTGCACCACCGCTTTGATTTGTTCCGCCTGCGGAGAAACAGTTGTGGAAGCAAAGGAAAGCCATACCACCGAGTTGGACGAGAACAAGGCCACCTGCCAGCATGGCGATATCTGCGACCTCTGCGGCTCTGAGTACGGAGCAACCGATCCCCACAGCTTTGTGGACGGAAAGTGCGCCTGCGGTATTAAGCAATTCGACATCTACGGTCAACAGCTCAACATCGGCGGCGACCTCTCGATGAAATATTACGTTACCGCTTTGGGTGACGGCGTAAGCACCGAAACCTTGACGATGGAATTCCTCTTCCTCGGAAAGAAAACCGAGGTGAGCGGCGTTTATGATTCCGAAACAAGAATGTACGTATTCACGCTTGACGGCATCAATCCTCAATGTATGGGCGACGAGATCGATGCGTATCTTCTCTTGGACGGCGAAGAAAAAGCAAATAAGCTCGACTACACCGTAGAGGAAAACCTCTTGGCGCTTCGTGAAAAATACAAGGACGATACCGCTCTTGTTGCGCTTGTAAACGATATTCTCGCATACGGCTCTGCCGCAAGTGAGTATAAGGGTTACGGCTCTATGACCGACGATTACGTTAGCTCGGATAGAGAAATCCCCACAACCAACGTTGCTCCGAGTGATGCCTTCACAGGCTACACCGTAACGTTCGGACAGATGAACTATATCAAGATTAGAGTAAATCTTGCAGACGGCAATACTCTCTATCTCGGCGAAACCGATATTACAAACGAGCTTGTTGACGGTGTTTACAAGACCGCAGGCATCGCCCCCACCGACTTTTATAAGGTGTTTACCTTCACAGTTAAGAACGGCGAAGAAACAGTCGCAACCTTTGCACTCAGCGTAAATGACTATATCTCCGCAAATAAGGATAGCGAGTCGATGGGCAACCTCGTCAAGGCTCTCTACAATTACGGAGTGAGTGCGGAGATTTACAACCACGTGGCAAACGGTGTGGGTGAGCATACTTACACCTACATAGACAACGGCGACGGAACGCACGATAAGGTCTGCACCATTTGCAGTAGTGTGAATAATGAAGCGCACGACTATGTAAACGGCAAGTGTGTTTGTGGTAAATATGAAGTTACCATATACTTGTCCACTTTGAACGCAACCTATGTAATTAACGATAACAGATATTATGAATTTATCGGTACAGGCAGCTACGGCATCAAGGTGGAAAGCGGAAATCCGACGATTGTTCTGAATAATGCAAGCATTACTGTTGGTGAGGGCAGTGCTATTGATGTCGCATCCGGTAGCAACGCAACCATATTTGTGCTGGGTGACAATACGATAGGCACTACAAAAACAGAATATTCGGATGTACCATGTGGTGGTATTTTTGTAGCAGAGGGCGGAACAGTTAATATTACCTCAAACGGGACGGATAATATTCTTCGTGCTCACGGTACTCTTGCTGCAGCCATTGGCGGAAAGTACATCCACGGCAGCGAAAGTTATAATGCCGGTAGCATTAGCATTTCAAACGTCACTGTATATGCATATACGAACAATAATTACGCTGCTGCCATTGGTGCAGCAGGCAGGGGGTCCTGCGGAACAATCAATATTACAAACGCTGTCGTATATGCCTATGGTGCCGGTGACAGATGGACTTCTGCTCCCGGTATCGGAAGCGCTTGGGATCATGTGGGTTGGGCTGAAACGATTCCTGTTGTGATTATTTCGGGTTCTGAAATACATACCTTTAGATACAATCCGTATTCTGACTATATTGGATATTTGGGAGATGAAATGGGTGAAGAAGGTGGTTATCACGCTACAGGTAGTATTAACTGTGGCGAAGGTGGCTCGGTAAAGAGCAGTACTATTTACTGCTACACTGGATTGGACGCCACCACGACGGATAAGGTCGTGACCTACGATGCTGACGGGAATCCGACGGAAAACCAAAACTAAATAAAAAGAGCCTGCGACGCACGATGTACGCACAGACTCAATACCACGTCAAGGCGGGATCTCCCGTCCTGCCTTGACCTCTGATTTGAGGGCATAAGCCGCTTGTTTATGCCTACAAATGAGAGCTGAAACTCTCTTTCTAAGTCATAAGTTGGGCTGACCTACTTCAATATAAGCTTAGGCAGTTTGACTTATCCCTTATACAAATTTAATACGATTATAAGTGCCGCGGGCAGCTGTGTAAGTCCCGTCTTTTATACGCTTAGCACGAGCGTCCACGAGGTCTTTAGACTCGTACTTTTTCTACATAAAGGGCACGGAGATCACCTTTTTAAGCGAACAAGTGCCGTTCGCTTTTTGGTGTTTCTCTCGTAACCTGTATGTAAAAGTACGGGTCTTTTTGTTTTGTCAAAGCAATTTTGTGTGCTTTCTCGGAAGGTAAAACGGCGAGTCTGACGTGGGGCGTTACCTTAAAATGATACGGACTTTATGTCCGTCTGCTTTTCTTGACAAGCACTGCATTTGTGGACACAAAATGCGAAAGGTGGGGAGAACCCCAGACCCCCGTACTGCAAAATCCACAACAAAATTCTCTAAAAAATTGAAGGAGGAAATCCAAATGATGCAAACAGAAGAACAAGTAAAGACAATCGCAGTAGGTGGGCGCAAGCGTAAACACCTCGTCAAGTTCTTTTTGAATGACGAGGAATACGAAAAGCTGTGCAGGGACGCGGCAACGTGCAACAAGGATTTGAGCAAGTATATCCGAATGACCATTCAATGGATTGCCCCCATTGAACCGCCCTCGGTGGAGGTGAAGGAATTTATGCGCGAGCTTCGTCGCTTGGGCGTGAGTATGAATCAGGTCGCGGCGAAGGCGCACTCGCTCGGCTACGTGGACGAGCTTGAATACCGACGCTATGCCGACGAGGTGATGAAGCTCTGCGGAGAGATTCAAAAGGAGTACGCGAAGAAAGGAGTGAAGCTATTTGGCAACAACTAAAATTTGGGACGTGCGAGCACACGTCAGTAAGCTGCTCGCCTATGTGGCGAACAAGAACAAAACTACAAAAGAATTCGAGAACAAAAACTTTGACAAGTCCGAAAGACTTGCCGCTGAAATTCTCGGTCTGCCCTACGATCATTTTGCAACGGAGGAAAAGAAATTTGTGTCGGGCATCAACTGCACTCCCGACAATGCCAAGGAGATTATGTTATCGCTGTTGGAGGATACGGACACCTCAGACATTCAAGCCTACCATGGCTACCAATCATTCAAACCAAACGAGGTAACACCCGACGTCGCTCACGCTATCGGTGTTCAACTTGCCAACGAACTTTGGGGTGAGGACTTTCCCGTTATCGTGGCAACACATATTGACAAGGGGCACGTACACAATCACTTTTGTCTTTCGGCAACAGGATTTTCTGGAAAGCGTTACCACGACTGCAAGGCAACCTACGAGCTGATGCGAGAGACCTCGGACAGACTTTGCAGGGAGTACGGTCTATCGGTCATCGAGAAGCCGAAGAAGGAAAATCGAAAGCATATTGCCGAAGTCCACGCAAAACAGCAAGGTATTCCCACGATACGAGATCAGATACGCGCGGACATTGATAACGCTTGTCAAGGCGTTACCGAGTTTGATCTATTCGTTGAACGACTTGAACGGCGTGGATACACGTTAGAAAGGCGAGGACGTT
>CANBDB010000152.1 GCA_947367285.1 uncultured Clostridia bacterium
CCTCACCGCCATTTGCAATATCGCAAGGCAGGTGGAGTTTGAGGTTATTGATTAGTAGAGGCGCCTATCATAAAAACGAGGTGCATTCTAAAGGAATGTAACCTTTATTTCAAAGCCTCGCGTTGCTCGGGGAACTCCCTCAGTCTCGCTAACGCTCGACAGCTCCCTCTGCGGAAGGAGCCTACTGTAAGATGCTCCTTCGCAAGTAGAAATATAGTAAATCTGTTGGATTTTATGCATTTTTACGGCTACAATCTTAAGAACGGCTTAAGGCAAGCCTCCCTTCGACAGGGAGGTGGCATTTTCGCAAGAAAATGACGGAGGGAGTTCCCCTTTGATGTAAAAGTAACATTTGTATCGTTGCGGACAGTCGGGGACGCCTGTCCCTACAGGGTTAGATGTAATTTCTATATAAAACTGTAGCTGTTTTGAAATAATATGGCTATAAAACGAGGCGGATCTAACAGAGCCTCCTTCCGCAGAGGGAGGTGGCATTTTCGCAAGAAAATGACGGAGGGAGTTTCCCCAGTCGAGTGGAAGGTTACTTTTTATAAAACACACTTAATTTTCAAATATGAGGTAAAAATGAGTCAAGTAATTATTAACGTTGAGAGTAATGAAATAACGAGCAGGGTGTTCGGGTGTTTTGATTCGAACATCAAGGCGATAGAGCGCGCGTTTGACGTGCGCATATCAAACCGTCGTGCCACCGAGGGTGATGCCATCGTCATTGACGGGCACGAGGGCTCTGTTGCGCTTGCATCAAGAGTGATAAATCATCTTGTAACCCTCGCGCAAAACGGCGCGGAGATAACGGAGCAGGGAGTTGACTATGCGATCAGCATGGTTGGCGAGGGCGACGGTGAGGCGCTTGATGCAAGCTTTGGCGACGATTGTATTTTTGTAACGAGCAAGGGCAAGCCGATAAAGGCAAAGACCGTTGGACAAAAGCAATACGTTGATGCAATAAAGAAGAATACGATAGTTTTTGGTATCGGCCCTGCGGGAACGGGTAAAACCTATCTTGCGGTGGCGATGGCGGTCAAGGCGCTCCGCGACAAGCAGGTGTCAAGAATTATTTTGACTCGCCCCGCTATTGAGGCGGGCGAAAAGCTCGGCTTTTTGCCGGGCGACCTTCAGAGCAAGATAGACCCCTACCTTCGTCCGCTTTATGACGCGCTCTATGATATGATGGGCGTTGAAAATTATCAAAGCAAGATGGAAAAGCAAATTATAGAGATTGCTCCCCTTGCGTATATGAGAGGACGAACCCTTGATGACTCATTCATCATTCTCGACGAGGCGCAAAATGCGACTCCCGAGCAAATGAAGATGTTCCTCACTCGTCTTGGCTTCAATTCCAAGGCGGTGATTACGGGCGACCTTACGCAGACCGACCTTCCTTTCGGACAAAAGAGTGGTCTTGCTATCGCAACACATATTCTTTCGGATATTGAGGACATTCACATTCACCAGTTCACCGACAAGGACGTTGTACGTCACAAGCTGGTGCAGAAGATAATCCTTGCATACGATAAATTTGAGAAAAAGGCACAGGAAAATGCCGAAAAAAGAAGAAACGAGCAAAAAACGTTTAAGAAGAGGTAAAGAAATATGAAGTTAAAGATTTATTTTGAAAACAATCAGGAGAAGCACTCCATTCACTACAAGCTCAAAATGCTCATTCGCCACACCATTCTTGAAACTCTCGACTACGAGGGAATGGAGAACGATGCCGAGGTCAGCGTAACATTCGTTGATGACGAGGGCATCCGTGAGCTCAATAAAAAGTTTAGAAATTTGGACAAGCCCACCGACGTGCTTTCTTTCCCCTTGCTTGACTACGAGGGCGAGAGCGAGGAGCCCTTCTTTGACGAGCTTTGCCACAATCTTGGTGACATTGTTATCTCACTTGAGCGCGCTATGGCGCAGGCAAACGAGTTCGGACATTCCTTTGAGCGCGAGGTGGCATTCCTCACGGCACATTCAATGCTCCACCTCCTCGGCTACGACCACGAGCTATCTGACGAGGACGATGCGGATATGAGAGCGCGCCAAAACGATATTATGGAAAGACTTGGACTTTCGGTGAAATAAGGAAAAAGTATGATAAAAGTATTGAAGGTATTAACGATAATTTTGCTTTTTATGTCTTTCCTGTTTTTTAAAGCATATCTTTTGGGAATGATGTTAGAGAATAAATTATGGTTACTTATTGTAGTTGTAATACTTGGATTGATAATTGCTCTTACCGTCTATTTTACTGCATTGTTTATGGAGAGAATAGAACTATTAGAGGGAAGAATTAGACGTATTACAAAACGAAAAAAGTGAAAAAGGAGAAGGATATATGTCAGAAATTTTTTCCACGGCTTTAATTGTAGTGGGATTTTTGCTTGCAGGCATTGGTTTAATCGGCTCATTGACTGTAAGTGATTTTATTGTATTCGGATTGTTCATACTTGGGGTTGGACTGGCGCAGATTTGCTTAGGATTTTCTATGCAGAAGCTCTCGGAAATAGAAGATAAAGTAGCGAGATACATATTTGATGACAAAATTGAAGATGAAGTAATTCAAGCAAGATGTGAAAAATGTGGAAGAAGATATGACGCTGATGTGCACGAATGTCCCTATTGTGAAGTAGAACGACTCAAGCATAGATACAGAAATTTTTAATTAGGAAGAGTAAAAAATGAAAAGAACAGGATTTATAGCAATAGTAGGTAGACCCAACGTGGGCAAATCTACACTTATGAACAGAATACTCGGTGAAAAGGTGGCTATCGTTTCAAGTAAGCCCCAAACAACGAGAAATAGAATTATCGGTATTCACACCGTGGGCGAGGATCAGTACGTTTTCCTTGACACGCCCGGTATTCATCAGCCCAAAAACAGCCTTGGCGACTTTATGGTGAAGGCGGCTAACGACTCCATGCACGACGCGGATGCGGTTGTGCTTGTGGTTGACGCGGGTAAGGAGATGACCAAGGTTGAAGAGAACGTTATGGAGTTCGTTAAGAAAAGCGGTGTTCCCGCAATTCTTGCACTCAATAAGGTTGATCTCTACACTCGCGATATTATCGCGCAAACCATTACCGCCTATGCTTCAAAATGCGATTTTGATGCTTTTGTGCCGATTTGCGCAAAGAACGGCGAGCAGGTGGATGCTCTCCTCGGTGAGCTTTCAAAATTCCTCTCCGAGAGCGAGTGGTTTTTCCCCGACGATATCGTGACCGACCAGCCCGTTCGTCAAATGGCGGCGGAAATTATTCGCGAAAAGATACTTAGAACACTTAATAAGGAAATCCCCCACGGCGTTGCCGTTGTTATCGAGGAATTCCGCGACGAGCCCACAATGGTGACTATCCGCGCGGAGATTTTCTGTGAAAAGGCAAGTCACAAGGGAATTATCGTTGGCAAGGGCGGCAAGGAGCTTAAAATGGTTGGCTCTTATGCCCGTGAGGACCTCGAAAAAATGCTCGGCAAAAAGGTTTATCTCAACCTTTGGGTAAAGGTTAAGGAAAACTGGCGCGAGAGCGCAAAAACCGTTGGTAACTTCGGTTATCATGATGAGGAGTAAAAAATATCATTAACAGTTTTAGTTTAACAAGTCATCCTGAGCGGAGCGAAGTTTTGCGAGAGAAGCTTTAGCTTGCTTATTGCGGGGCGTCGAGGACGTCGCCCCCTACAATGAAATACGCTTTGTTCGTGATGTAAACTATAAAATTTTATTAAACAATATTGCGAGAAACGCGAAGCTGCTTAAAAAGTTTTTGCTAAGCTATTTTCAAAAAGCGTGCGAAGTCGCGATAATAGTTTTTGCTAATTTTATTG
>CANBDB010000153.1 GCA_947367285.1 uncultured Clostridia bacterium
GATGTGGTTAGTGTTACAGTTGATGGAACTGTGATTGGAACTCTTGAGCTTGAAGAAGGAAATACATTCACAGGCGAGGTAGAGGCAGGTCACACAGGCGAGGCTATTCTTAACTATCCAGCAGGCGTAACAGCTGTTCCTACAGAGCAGAAAGCAGTAGAAGGTACATTTGCTGATGATCTTTTTATAACTATTGCTAGAGCTAAAGTAATATTTTGCAATCCAAAAAAAGCTGGCGACCAAGCAAAATTAATAAGTATTTGAGTAAAAAATAAAAAATATCCCCATTTTTGAATTTTTATTTTCCGAACACTATTGAAAAAAATAATTTAATATGTTATACTAATCATTAGTGCATAATTTAGATTATTATTTTTATATATAAACGGAGAAAAATTTTGAGAACGAAATTGCAATTACGCCCGAGCGTCACGATCCCGGCGATCACAGAAGAGGCAGCTCGTGCAAAGCGGTACTTAACAAGAGCGGAGCTTAAAAAGTTCCACTTAAAATCGACCGCACTTCCCTGCGCGTTTAGAGAAAATGAGGACGATACAGTCATTTTCTACTTCAGCCCCGACACACTTGAGGAGGCAGACGTAGACGATTGGCACTTCAGCTATCAAAAAGAGCAGCTTGAGGTGCTCCCCTCGGGCACGGTTATCGAGCGCATGAGCACTCGCCGCGCCGCATCATATGGATTTTTCACAAAGGAACGCCTTGGTCAGCTTCATTATGAAGCAGTTGAAGAGCCCGTTGGATTTTCCATTAAAAAAGATGGCGAAAGAGTGTATTTTTACGACAAAAAGACCTGCATTCGCCAACCCCTTATGTGTGTAAAATGCGGAAAACACGTCCGCTATAAGAAAAAGCTTTGCGAGAGTTGCTATGAGATCGACCTCGCTGAGAGAAGAG
The DNA here is from genome assembly GCA_947367285.1 of uncultured Clostridia bacterium. Classification (GTDB taxonomy): domain Bacteria; phylum Bacillota; class Clostridia; order Oscillospirales; family CAG-272; genus RGIG4608. Next base: position 916 of record CANBDB010000153.1, read on the forward strand.
AGATCGGTAACGCATACCGCGCACAAAGCTTTGGTATGAAGAGAGAGAAGGTTCTTTTCTTTGACCTTGAGCTTACAGGATTTTACGATAGGGATGAGATAATTTCAATATCCATCGTTGACGGATTTGGAAATCTCGTAATGAATACCTTTGTAAAGCCCACTCATACAACAAAATGGAAAAAGACCGAGAAGATTCACGGAATCACACCTGAAATGGTTAAGAACTCCCCCACTCTTGAGGAGATCACGCCTGAGATAAAGGAAATTTTCGCGAATGCTGATAACATTATCGCATACGGAGTTTCCACCGACTTCTCACACATCAAATATATCTACGAAACCGAGGAAGAACGCCTCGCACTCAAATCAAAGATTCGATGCTGCGCATTTGAGTATGTAAGATATATGCACGAAAACCACCCCGAGCTCGTTCACGCGAGCTTGACGGATGCCATGATGTGCTTTGGCATTGAATGGGAGGGCGTAGCCCACTCATCCATAGCCGACACCTACGGCTGCCGCAAGGTTTGGGAAAAGCTCTTTCCCAATTACTATATTGATTAATAGGAATGAAAACAAAGCCGCCTTGTCAGAAAAGGGGCTTTGTTTTTTTATTGCAAATCCCTTGACAAATGCGAACAAATGTTCTATAATATAGAAAAAGAACACGAAAGGGGGAGACAATATGATAAAAATTGAATCCGAAAAAGAGCAAAGAAACGAGGTAGTGTGGGCGTTTCGCAAATTTGCACGGTTGGAACTGGCGAATAGCGGGAGCAACCCGATACAAGTTTATAAGAGAATTGACGTTTTGTGCCACTCGCGCCGTACAAAGCTGGATATGTTGGCGGTTTTTGATACTCTGCGCCTGCTTTCGCTATCGGGCGAAGAGGATACGATTAATGCCTTACGCGACGTGTATTTTGCACCAGCGAAATATAGATGTTCTCAAAACGAGACCTCGCGACTCATACGAAAATCCGCCCGGCTCAACTATTGCGACGAGCGCACCATCTACCGCAAACTCCATAAGGCGAGAGAACTCTATATCCGAATACGTGAGCAAGAGGGATTTTTGTGGGATGGTCGCAAATAAAGCAAAAACTTGCATAAAACTACGAAATATTGTCGAAATACCAAAAATAGAAAAATTAAACTTGTAATTAACTGTAAAAAAGTTTTCCACAGGAACATTAGTTTAAAAACCAAATCAAACCTCGAAAATGCAACGTTTTCCACAGTTTCCACAGAGTTTTCCACAGGTTATGTTGTCATAAGATGCAGTTTTCCACACCATTTTGTAAAAAACTATCGATTTCTCATCTTGCACTTTTCTATTATGCTTGAAAAATGAAAAATCCCCACCTCTGTTGTTGACTTTTGTCTTGATTTGTGCTATTATTTTTAAGAAGGCGGTGATAATATGTCTAAAATTTGTTGCTTCACGGGGCATAGAACCCTGGGCAAAATGTTAACCCCCGAGCTTTACAATAAAACCAAAAAACTCATACTTGACCTCGTTGATGAGGGCTACACCGACTTTCGCGCGGGCGGAGCTATCGGATTTGATACCCTTGCGGCAACGTGCGTCCTGGATGTTAAAACCCAAAGGCCCGACGTTAAGCTCCACTTGATCCTTCCCTGCAAGGATCAGGATAAAAAATTCTCAAAGTTCGACAAGAAATTTTATCGCTATACGGTAGCCAAAGCCGATACAGTTACCTATATCCAAGAGCGCTATACGACAGGTGTAATGCAGGCAAGGAACCTTGCGCTTGTTGAGGGCTCGGGCATTTGCGTTGCGTGCTTGGCGCACCTCTCGGGCGGCACCTACCAAACCGTCAAGATGGCACGTCAAAGAGGACTTAAAGTAATAAATGTACTTAAAAAATAATAAAATAGCCGTTGGCATACGCCACCGGCCTTGTTTTTTTGTTTATACACTTCTGAAGCCCTTTCCGATAATTTCGGAGCTTGTTGTGACCACCATAAAAGCATTTTCATCAATTTGCTTGATTGCCTGACGAAGCTTGATCGCCTCGTATCTGCGGCAAACGGTGTGCACCATTCCCTTCTTTGCCTGGGTGTATGCACCAATAGCATCAGTGATAGTAACACCGTGGTGTAAGGTGTTCATGATATACTCGGCAACGAGCTCAGGCTTATCGGTAATAACAATGAAATATTTGCACGCGTTAAAGTTATCGATAACGGTGTCAATGATAAAGGAGTTCATAAAGAGGCCAACGAGCGAGAGAATGCCGGTTGTAATGTCTTTGAACACGAATATTGAAGTAATTGCAATTATCGAGTTAACGGTGAGAACGGCTCTGCCCACGTCCATTTTGGTGTATTTTTGAATAATCAACGCCACAATGTCCATGCCACCGCTCGAAGCACCTGCATAGAAAATGATCGCAGTACCAATTGCATAAAGTGTGATACCAACCACAAGCTCCATAAATGGTTCCTGCGTTAATGTTGGAATCTCTGGAGAAATTTTTCCCGAGAGATTTAATGCTTCAAAAAGCATCATCAAGCTCGAATAACCCATGCTGCAGTAAACTGTGAATACTCCCGTTGATTTTCCGAGGAAAATAAAACCGAGAATAAGCACCAAGGCATTGAGAAGGAGCAACCACTGTGGCTGCGTTAAGAATGTAAGCTCTTGAGCCAAAACAGTTGAAAGACCGGTCATACCTCCCGTAACGAAGTGGTTGGGAACGAGTATAAAATATGTACTTAATGCAATAAGAACAATTCCAATGTGCATGGAAAGGAATTTTTTAAAAGTAACCTTTGTTTGCATAAAAAACACGCCTCTTAATCGTTCTCTCCCCAGTAAATTTAGGGAGGAATAAAAATATGTGCCGAAAAACATTTTTGCTTCGGCTTAATGATTATACTACAAATAAGT
>CANBDB010000154.1 GCA_947367285.1 uncultured Clostridia bacterium
TTTTATGAACAATTGCGTTTTTAGTTGAAATTCATATGATTATTCGCAAATTATGCACATTATTCATTCATTTATTCATTAATTCAATGAATATGAGTCTATAGAAAACATTCTTGAGACCATTGAGCGAAGATTTTCGTTTGAGGAAAGGTCGGGGGAAACCTCAATAAGCTCCCTTGCCGCCTCGTAAGCATCACTCAAAACGCCCGCATCCTCGCTAATATCAGCAAGTCGGAAGCGAAGTCCGCCGCTTTGGCGAACCATTGGGTCGTTTGAACCCTTAATAAAATCACCGGGGCCGCGCAAAACAAGATCCTTTTCGGCAATTTTGAAGCCGTCATACTCACTTTTCATAGTTTCAAGGCGCGCACGCGCGTTCTCTCCCTTGGCGTCGGAAACGAGAACACAGTAGGACTTTTTACTACCTCTACCAACACGTCCACGAAGCTGGTGGAGCTGCGCAAGACCAAATCTCTCGGCGTTTTCAACTATCATAAGCGTTGCGCGAGGAACGTTTACACCAACCTCGATAACCGTGGTGGATACGAGGACGTCTATCAATCCCTCGGCAAAGTTCTTCATTATTTTATCCTTTTCCGAGCCCTTCATCTTTCCGTGAAGGAATGCAACGTTCAAGCTTGGAAGTGCCTCGGCAAGCTCCTCGGAGAACTGAACAGCGGCTTTAAGAGGCGGAAGCTCCTCCCTCTCAATGCCAAAGGACTCAAGAGTAATCTCGCCAGAATCCTCGGGCTCTTTTTCTTCAACCGATGGACAAACTATATAAACCTGACCGCCATCCGCAATTTGCTTTTCGATAAAAGCATTTAGGCGGGGGCGGTAACTTTCGTCAACACAAAACGTATCCACTCTCTGTCTGCCGCGGGGCATCTCGTTGATTTTTGAAAGATCAAGATCTCCATACATAATCAGAGCGAGTGAACGAGGAATCGGCGTTGCGCTCATTACAAGAACGTGCGCCTTCTCTCCTTTTTTAGAGAGCGTTGCTCTTTGCGCTACACCAAATCTATGCTGCTCGTCCGTAACGAGCACACCCGGTGCGGAAAATTCCACACCTTCGCAAATGAGCGCGTGAGTTCCTATAACAACGGTGCACCTCTTGTCTTCATTTTCCTCGGCAAGCGCCGCACGCACCCTCTTCTTCTCACCGGCTGTCATAGATCCTACCAAAAGCTCGGTTCTATATCCCATTTTTTCAAATATGGGCGCAATATCGGAGTAATGCTGGCGCGCGAGTATCTCGGTAGGTGCCATGAGAACCGCCTGGCGTCCACTTGCTGCCGCAATATACATTGCCGCCATAGCGCAAACGGTTTTTCCGCATCCAACGTCTCCAACGAGGATTCTACTCATTGGTACGTCGCGCGACATATCATTTCTTATATCATTAATCGCTTTTTGCTGATCTCCCGTAAGCTCGTACGGAAAATGCGAAAGCAGAGGTTCAAGTCCTGAAACGGTGCAAATCGGCGCGCCGCTTTCCCTTCTCTTTTTGCCGCTCATGGCCATACCAAGAGCAAAGGTGAAGAACTCGTCAAAAACAAGTCGGCGTTTTGCCTTTGCCACCGATTCGTAATCACTCGGATCGTGAATGGAACGAAGCGCAAACGGAAGTGTGCACAATTTATATCTTCTGCGAATATCATCGGGAAGATAGTCACAAAGCTCGCTTGAGGTTGCACTGAGAGCCGCCCCAACATCCGCCGCAATTCTATTTTTTGAAATGCCCTCAGTAAGTGGATAAACGGGCACAAGGGGATTGAGCTTCTCGCCCTCAATCACCATCTCATAGGAGGGAGAATTCATTTTATATCTTCTTCCAACTCGCTCTACCTGACCGTAAAAGCGGAATGTAGCTCCGAGAGGAAATTTGTCGGCAAGATAGTTTTGATTATAGTAAGTGATCTCGCACGTGCCACTCTCGTCAAAGGCAGTAAATTTGAGGAGTACCATGCCGCGTCTGATCATGGTTTTTTTAGGAACGGTTCCAATTACCAACTCAACGGAATTTTTGTCACCCAAAACGCATTCCGAAAGTTGTTTCACGTCTCCACGGTTTTCGTATGCGCGTGGAAAATGATATAACAGGTCGGATACCGTCGATATACCCATTTTTTCGTATGCCTTGGCGCGCGCAGGGCCTATTCCCTGCAAAACCCTTACGGATGATTGACTGATACTCGGCATAATGGCTCCTTTCATAAAAATTTATTAATAAAGTCCCTTTGCTTTCTTTTGATGTCCGCAGAATCGGGCTCCCTCACCCACGGATACGTTCTCATGGAAAATGTGTCGTTTTCTTGCCCAAAGCAAAGAATTAAGTGATTTTTGTCCGCCAAACTGCGAAATTTTAGTATGTTTGACGAGGTTAGAATTATATCTCTATCGCAATATTTGCTTGAAACTTCGAAGCTAAAGTCGCAATATACCCCGTTTTCATCATAATGGAACGTAATGTTAGCATTTTTGCGCGCGGAATATTTGCTTGCTACAAGCAAAAAAGCAATCGTGGATAAATAAAATGACGCGGGACATAATTTATTATGTCCGTCAACGTCAACAAATGATCCGATACTGCACTCAATATCATAGTTGAATGATTCGGAGATGTTTTGCGCCACCTCGCGCATCCAAGATATGGTCTCCTCGGGAGAGCTCTCGTACTCATCAAACTCCGATAAAGAGGTGTATAGTCTGAATATTCCGCTCGCGAAGGCACGCTGATCATTGTTCAATTCGTCTCGGTCCACCGAAACAGCGTAGAACTTTTCTTCCTCGCTAAGAGCATTGAAATTCACCAGATCACGGCAGGTCGCAACCGCACCAAAAAGCTCTTCAGGCGCAAGCTTCGGAATTGTTACGATAAGTAAACCAAATCGAGAATATAGCATTTTGTCAATCAACACGTATCCCTCTTTGGAATTCATAAGCACTAGCGGACTGTGATCAAATCCCCTTAAAATATCCTTCAATATGGCAAAATCGCGCGCAAAAAGTAGATCTTGAATACTTTTGTATTGGCTATCACTCGATTGGGGATAGAGACTTGTTCCCTGTGTTGTAAAAATCAATATATCTTGGTTGTATATTGTGGAATATTTGAATCTGTTTTTCAATAAATGAGTCATAATTGTTAAACTTCTGCGTATAATAAAGTAATAATATACTATTATTGTACCCTCTTTGGATAAAAAAGTCAATATTTTTTCTTAAAAGGGTGTTGACAAAAAGCAATTTGTGTGATATACTATTCAAGCAATTAAGAGTGGTCACAGAAGTGGCGATGCAAATTCCGCCGGGGTGGCGAAATTGGCAGACGCCCGGGACTTAAAATCCCGTGGTGCGAGAGCACCGTACGGGTTCGATTCCCGTTCCCGGCACCACCTTAATTACCGGATATCGCGGGGTAGAGCAGCCTGGTAGCTCGTCGGGCTCATAACCCGGAGGTCGTGAGGTTCAAATCCCACCCCCGCAACCAAAAAGGAAAACCAACCCTTGTGGTTGGTTTTTTCTTTTTGTTGGTGGAGTTTGAAACCACGACCGACGGAGGAGGTCGGGGGTGAACAAGTAAAAACATCACAGTGTGATGTTTTTACGAAGTGAAGGAGCCAAAGCAAGGAGTATTGCGAGCAATTATTTTGCGAAGCAAGACGACTATGCGACGCGAGTGGGCCTTTCAAATCCCACCCCAACCAAAAAAAGATTCCATAGTCGATACAATTTTGGCTACCATCGACAAAAACACCCTTTACAAATCCTGTATTCTTTGATATACTAAATATTCTTTATAATGGCGAGAATAATACCATGG
>CANBDB010000155.1 GCA_947367285.1 uncultured Clostridia bacterium
TTAGCAATAAAATGCTTTAAAAGTTTTTCGGGGGTGCAGGGGGCGGCTTTTCAAAAAAGCCCCCTGCTATTCCAAAATAAACTAACTTCTCACTAAATCCCAATCCATCTAACTATTCAAAAAGCACCCACGGTTGTGGGTGCTTTAACAAGTAAATTAACGTTTTTGATCATTTTATCGCACTTCGCTCGTGATATGAATTATAAAATCTCATCAAACTATATAGCGAGAATGGCGAAGCCGCTTGAAAAGTTTTTTGGTTACTTTTTTTCAAAAAAGTAACTTATTGCGCCGCGTCAACGATTGCAGTAAACTTCTCAGCAACGAGGGACGCGCCGCCGATAAGGCCGCCGTCAACGTTAACCTTGGAAAGAAGCTCATTTGCATTCTTATCGTTCATAGAACCGCCGTACTGAATGATAAGCTCTTCAGCCACGTCTCTTCCGTAGAGGTCAGCAACAACGTCACGGATAACACCGCAAGTCTCGTCCGCCTGCTCGGGAGTAGCTGTAAGGCCTGTACCGATTGCCCAAACGGGCTCGTAAGCGATAATTACGTTCTTAAGCTCCTCAGCGGAGATACCTGCAAGGTCGAGCTTTGTCTGCATAGCAACAACCTCGTTTGTAATACCTGCAAGGCGCTCTTCCTTAACTTCACCGAGGCAAAGAAGAACCTTAAGTCCTGCCGCAAGGGCTGCCTTTGTACGAAGGTTTACAGTGTGATCAGTTTCGCCAAAGTACTGACGGCGCTCGGAGTGACCAATGATTACATACTCAACACCTATTTCCTTGAGCATTTTCGCGGAAACTTCACCTGTGAACGCTCCCTTTTCCTCAAAGTGAACGTTCTGTGCGCCAATTTTGATATTGGAGCCCTTTGCAGCCTCCATAGCGGATGCGATTGTTACAAAGGGAGCGCAAAAGATGATGTCGCAATTATTCTTGCCCTCAACCATGGGCTTGATTTCATTGATGAAAGCAGTTGCCTCGGAAGGTGTAAAATTCATCTTCCAGTTACCTGCGATAACGTATCTTCTCATTTTATTTTCTCCTAATTATTTGTCTTCAAGGCATGCGATACCGGGAAGCTCGAGACCCTCAAGGAACTCAAGAGATGCGCCGCCGCCTGTGGAGATGTGTGTGATCTTGGAAGCAAAGCCGAGTGTTTCGCAAGCCGCTGCGGAGTCACCGCCGCCTACGATTGTAGTTGCGCTGGAGCGAGCAAGCGCGTCAGCCATAGCGATAGTACCCTTTGCAAGAGTGGGGTTCTCAAATACGCCCATAGGACCGTTCCAAACAACTGTCTTTGCGTCAAGAACTGCCTGCGCGTAGAGAGCCTGAGTCTTTGTGCCGATATCACAGCCCTCGCGGTCAGCGGGAATAGCATCAGCCTCAACCTCAAGTGTTTCAACGGGAGCGTCGATGGGGTTGGGGAACTCTGCGATAGTTACAACGTCAACGGGAAGAAGAAGCTTAACGCCATTTGCCTCTGCCTTTGCCATCATATCGCGGCAGTAGTCGATCTTTGTTTCATCGAGAAGGGACTTACCAACGCCATAACCCTTAGCAGCGAGGAATGTATAAGCCATACCGCCACCGATAATGAGTGTGTCAACCTTTGTGAGGAGGTTGTTGATAACGTTGAGCTTGTCAGCAACCTTAGCACCGCCAAGGATTGCAACGAAGGGACGCTCGGGAGTTGTGAGAGCCTTACCCATAACACCGATTTCCTTCTGAATGAGGTAACCGCAAACTGCGGGAACGTTTCCGTACATAGCAACGCCTGCTGTTGTTGCGTGAGCGCGGTGAGCTGTACCGAATGCGTCGTTTACATAAATGTCGCAGTACTTAGCAAGTTCTTTTGCAAAGTCCTCACCGTTCTTCTCTTCTCTCGCGTCAAAGCGAACGTTCTCAAGGAGAACTGCCTTGCCGTTTTCAAGAGCGGCAACCTTTGCCTGTGCGTCAGCACCGATAATGTCCTCAGCGAATGTAACTACGCCGCCAAGGTACTCGTTAAGACGAGCCGCAACGGGAGCAAGTGTGAGATTCTTCTTGTCATTTTTGAGTGCCTTTGCAAGGAGCTCAGCCTTAGCTGCTTCTCTTTCTTCCTCGGGAAGAGCCTCTACCTTTTTCTTTTCCTTTTTTGTAAGACCAAAGCCCTCAGTAAGGATGTTGTGGGGCTTGCCCATGTGGGAGCAAAGAACAACGCGCGCGCCTTTAGCGAGCAAATATTTGATTGTGGGAAGCGCCTCAACGATTCTCTTGTCGCTGGTGATAACGCCGTCCTTAAGGGGTACGTTGAAATCGCATCTAACGAGAACTCTCGCGCCCTCTACGATCTCAATATCTTCAATAGATTTCTTGTTGTAGGTCATTTTCAATATTTCCTTTCATAACGTATTCGGGCTCTTTTTTCATAAGCCCAATCTTTACCACCTAATAATATATCACATCTGTGTCAATTTATCAATAGTTTTGTGAAAATTTTGGCAAAATCTTACTCTTTTTTATTCCTTCTCTTGACTTCTAAATGCATCTTCATATGCGTGGCTATGCCGTAAGGAGTATTGAACGGGGACAAAAAGCTCGTTTTGAGACTCTTGCTCTTAAGCTCCTCGCGTATCTCCGATTTCAGCTTGTCCCAATCGACCTCCATCCTCATCTCCTTGGCGAGCTTTTCGACCTTGGAGACGAGCTGCACCGACTCGCAGAAATCCGCAATAAAGATGCCGAAAAACACGCCGATCAAAAGCACCGCAAAAAGCAGCCAATCAAGTGTAACAAAGGAATATACCATATTGTTGAGCGGCTCAAATAAGGCATAGTAGAAAACTGCGCCCACCAGCGTCCAGATAAGCGAAAAAAGCGGACATATTATTCCCTTGTAGTTGCCCCATCGCTTTGAGTAATCCCAAAGGCGCACCTTCATTCCGCGAATAAATATAAGTCCGCCTATAAGCTCTATCAGAGTCATAAGCGCACCGATACCCACGATCACGCTCAGATCAAAGAGCCAAGATGCCGCAAAATAGCCCTCAAACGACTTCATAATATGTATAAAAACATAAAGACACACAACGCCCGTTCCGTAAATTGGCAGATAGGGACCCTTTAAAAATCCGGGGTTTATCCACTTTTTCATTGAGATGAACCGTCTGAAAAAGAGCTCAAGCACCCATCCGAGCATCGAAAATACCATAAATAGATATGACAGTATAATGATCGTCCACATCGCGCCCGACATAATTCCACCTCACATATTTTTTTATAATTATACAGCACAATAATTAATAAAGTATTAATTCAGCATCAATTTTAGTTGACAAACCAACAAAAAGAAGAGCCAACGGCTCTTCTTTTAAACATTACTTATTCATAGCACGCCCTCGGGCCGCCGATATATTTCGGGCGGGTCTTTGCAAAAACAACGTTTGCTTCTCCGAGCTTTTTCACTGAAAGTCTGACGGGTACGGCAACCGCGCGCAGATGCATACCGATCAGCGTATCGCCGATATCTATACCTGCGTGGGCCTTGATCGTTTCAACAGCCACGGGATCCTTGAAATTTTCAAAAGCCGCGGTGGCAAAAGAGCCGCCCGCCTTTGCCTTGGGAACTACGCAAACGGTCTCAAGTCCGTATCTGTCGGCACATTCGCGCTCTACAACAAGCGCGCGGTTGAGATGCTCGCAGCACTGTGCGGCAAGGAAAATACCTTTTTCCTTGAGAATGGGCGCAATTCCCTCGTACACCGCACTCGCGGCATTAAAATTGCTTCCCTTTCCTATCGTCGCGCCCACAATCTCACTCGACGAGCAACCGACAACG
>CANBDB010000156.1 GCA_947367285.1 uncultured Clostridia bacterium
GGCTTTACCAAAACAACATCCACGGAGATCTGCAAAAAGGCTGATATCAGCCCCGGCAATCTGACCTTCTATTTTCCCAACAAGGAATCCATTCTCGCCACTCTTGTGCAGATGATGATAGACTTTCAATGGAAGGAGATGGAGGCGCAGACCGACGAGGGCAAAAGCTCGCTTCTCGCATACTGTCTTGAACTCACCACACTTGCCGCCATCGGAGAAGAAATACCGCAGATGCATGAGTTTTTAACGGCGGCTTATTCCCACCCGACAACGCTCGATCTCATTCGTTCCAATGACGTAGAAAAGATCAAGCGAGTGTTTGCGGAATATACCGAGGGCTGGGACGATGAGAAATTTACCGAAACCGAAACGCTCATATCGGGCATTGAATACGCAACCTTGATGCATACCGAGCATACGGCAACCTTGGAGCATAGAATAGAGGGTGCGCTTAACACGATCATGATGATGTTCTGTGTTCCCGAAGAATTGCGCAAAGCCAAAATCAAAAAGGTTCTTGCCATGGACTACCGAGCAATCGGGAGAAAAGTATATGAAGAATTTAAGGAGTACGTGACCGAAAGCAACGAAAACGCGCTCGATGAGGTTCTGAAGCACACGAAGATCAGAACGTATAGATAAACCCTCTATTGAAAAGGAGAAAACTATGAAAAAACTAACACTCATTCTACTCTCGATCGTAATGATCGTAGCCCTCGCCGCTTGTGGCGATAAGAAATGCGACCACGCATATGATAACGCTTGCGACGTTACCTGTAACGAGTGCGGAGAAGAAAGAACAATCACCCACGATTGGAATGATGCAACCTGCCTCACACCCAAGACTTGTAAAGTCTGTGGTGCAACCGATGGTGAAGCTCTCGGACACGATTGGACATCGCCCGACGTTGATCTTTGCAAAGTACAATCCACTTGTTCAAGATGCGGTGCTACCGACGGTGAGAACGTGGAACACGATTGGATGGCGGCAGATTGCGAAAGTGCGAGAAGCTGTTCCGTCTGCGGAGCAACCGACGGAGAAAAGCTCGGACATACTCCGAATGAAGATGACGGCAACTGCTTAACCGCTATCACTTGCAGCGTATGCGGAACGGTAACCACACCTGCAAGAGATAGTCACACAGGCGGTACTGCTACTTGCACTGAAAAAGCAGTTTGTACTGCTTGTGGAACGGCATATGGTGCGATTGATGTAAACAATCATATAGACGAAAACACCGACCATATTTGTGACCGCGAGTGTGGAAAGACGGATATCGGCACACACGCTGACTCCGCCGAGGATAATGACCACGTTTGTGACTACGGTTGCAAAGCAATCCTTGAAGATCATAAGGGCGGCACCGCAACCTGTGTAGCACAGAAAGTATGTACGATCTGCGGAAACGGATATGGCGACCTCGAAAACCATGACTTTGGTAGCGGCAACACCTGCATCTGCGGTGCTGAAATTGCGTTTACAGGATTTATTTATATCAGTGATGAAATCTATACCTATGATGAAAGCACCAATACTTATACGGTGATTATTCCTCCCAATTACTATGGTGCAGATGCAAAGTTTCATATTACCGGCAAGAATTTGGAGTATCTTGAATCAGATAATGCGCTTCTGAAGGTAAAGGAAAATCACTCACTTGTGGGAGAGTATGATTTTCTGCTTGAAGACTTCCTAAACACTGGTTTTGAAGTTGGTTGGGGCAGCATGCGAGATGGAAGTTGGCTTGAATACCAATACTCCAACGATGGCGGTATCACATGGAGTAAAGCAGTCAGAGCCGAAGTGAAACAGTCTTATTATGTCACTGTCAATGCTTCTGAAAACGGCACCGTTACCGCTAACGAATATGCCATTGAGGGCGAGACCGTCACGCTGAATGTATCTCCCGCCGAGGGCTATATGCTGGGTACCCTGTCCGTCACCGATGCAAGCGGCAACACCATAGTTGTCGAGAATAATCAGTTCACTATGCCTGCATCCGCTGTCATCGTCAACGCAACTTTTGCCGTTTGCGACCACAAGGATAGCCGACATGAAACTGCTACCGACAACGGCGACGGCACCCATAGCTTTACCTGCACCGTCTGCGGCGTCACCGGAACCGAAAATCACACCATAGAAAACCACGTTTGTACCTCTTGCGGTGCGATGGAGATCGTAGTCAGCTTTGATGCGGACGATTACGAATGGAAAACAGGCGACGAACTCTACTTCTGCCGTGTTTCTCGTGACAATCAATGGGAGGAATATTGTTTCACAGCAACAGTTGCCGAGGATGGCACGGTCACTTGGACGCCTGATAAGACTCTCTATTGGGATGGCACAGGTGAGCATCGATTGATTGTCAGCTATCCTGCTAACATGGGTTTAGGTTGGGATGACTTTGCAATTCCCGGTGACCAAAGCACACCAGAATTGCTCCGTGATGCTGACCATATGAATGCAAGGTGGGTAGGCACACCTACAACCAACGTTATCGAGTTCGAGCTGAAGCACCGCATGGCAAAAATTACGGTGAATTATACGATTGCATCTCAGTTTGATCCGGATGCACCTGTTATCGCAGAAATATATAGCAATGCAATGTATTGCATATTCAAAGATGCTGACGGATTGCCTATTATCACCTCTGTAGGACGGTACGATGCTTGGATAATTCCTTATCATAACGACAATCAGTTCACCGCTTACGTTGCGCCCGGTGAGTACAATACTGACGGAATGTTTAAGTTCTATATTGGTGACGCAGAAGTGCAAATTAAAATAGCAAATCCCGGAGCTGTAACACTTGAAGAAGGCGGCGAGTACACCTTTGATGTTAAGGTAGGGCAGGATGTGCTTACAATCGTGGAAGTATCAATGGGTGATATCGATAGTCCCTTCGGTGATGGTTGGCACAATGAAATAGACCTCAAAGCAATCGGTACTCAAGATGTTGGCAAGACGGCTTGGGAGGAAGGCGATCGGATCATAGTAACCTTTACCTCTCCGAGCTTTGGCACACAGTTTGGAATCCTGACCTATGAAGATGCTGTGTGGTCAACGGACGTGATCTTCTCGTACCTCGAGGGTGAAACACCTACCGTTAGCGCAATGTATGCACCGTGCTATGATGTTGTAGACGGTAACATGCAGTTGAAGGACGGTATGCAGCTTGGAATGACGGAGTATATCTTGGCAGCTTGCAGTGTCACAGATGAAATACTCAATATCAGCTTTGATGGCGCAATCCGTAATTACAGCCGCCTGCGTATTTTCGCATTACCCGGTCAGACCTTGACGGTTACTACAACGGACTTCACCCCTGCCGGTGCAACAAAAGCGGCGACCGAGGCGTACACTCTCACTGCTGATGAAAACGGAAATGTTTACCTTTACGGTACTTTCGTAGAGGGAGCAACGATAAATGTAACGCAGGGCGAAGTAACTCTTGCAGATTATACCTTCACCGCAGATAAGAACCCTAACGGCACAGTGCACAATAAGAGCTATGCATTGGATGCAAGACCTATTATAGACGGCACATTGGGCGGTAAGACCACGGCTACCGAGGACGATGTGAACGCCTTGGTGGAACAGCTCAAAGCGTATGTGGATAACGGAATTACCACGATTATCGTACCGGGTACTGATCACGCTATGTATGATTCCGTAATGGGTACTATTCCCGCATATGCCGAGGCTCTTTACCTCTTGGCTGACGGGAATGATCAAAGTCCTTATTGCGGCACAATAGATTTGATTCTTCCTGATGCTACGGAAATTGTAGATCACGCATTCGATAAT